>CAYVTN010000034.1:0-8120 GCA_964454395.1 uncultured bacterium
TCCTGCAATTTCCGCCAGTATTCAGGATAGGTGTGAATAATGCGTTCTTCAATGGTCTCAGGGGTACCGTATCGGATTTTCAAATAATGGCGGCGCAACTCTTTATCATCTCCTCCGATAACTTCTTCGGAAAGAAAATCATAAATCCGGCTGACATGGCGATAGAAGACAAATAAATCCAAATCGTGACGGCCTGCCAGTCGCTGCTGTTCGCGCCAATCGTTATAAATTTCTTTTAACCGCAGGGGGCCAATGCCGTGGTGGAATAAAAATACCAGACGCTGGGTTTCATCAATGGGAGAAAAGGTTCCCTTGATAAACAACAAATGATGATGAAACTCTTCAATCAGATGATAGCAAAACGCGTGAATCGTGGAGATGGACAGCTTTTGCAGCATTTTATCGGGGGAGGCAATGCCTGGAGTACCGGATAAACGTTGGCGCACCCGGAGGCGCAGTTCATCGGCCGCTTTATTGGTGAAAGTAGTTACCAGCACATGATCAGGCGCAATGGTTTTATCCGTCAACAACGTTTTAAGTTCCATTTCGATCCGATAGGTTTTACCGGTACCGGGCCCGGCAAAAACGATAGTATTTTGCTCCGGAACAGGATGGCCCTCTCCCATCGCACTATGATGATCCCCCTGCCGCACTTCATCACCGGCAATCGAGTCTGCATTGAGTAAAACGTCCAAATGCCTGCGTATATCTTCATTTAAATCTTTTACCCCCAATTCCAGGGCAGCGATCAGGGCATCATCTCCAACACGGAGACCATGACGCTGGGTCAAGTCCGCATTCCATGACGTGGACCATTGTTTGGCAGCCAGGGCCAGAAGATAAAAATCTTCCCGGTACCCTTCCGGACCATAAATATATTCCGGCATTAGGTCCAAGGGACTTATTAAATACTTAAGCACTCGGCGGACAATACGTTTTTGGTCTGCCGTTAATTCCAGGTCTTGATATAAATTTGCCATTGCATCAAAATAATGCGGCAGCTTTTGGATAAGGGGCCACCAGGCGTCTTTGGCCAAATTGGGAAAGTTCGCCCAGGCTGCGATTTCCTCCTTTAAATTTTTGCTGTAGCCGATAAATTCAATCACTCTCACTCCACCCGCCTTTGATCGTTTTGTTCTAAGATAAACCTGATTAGAGAGTATCGGTTAAACCGACACGGTTTTGTAACCGCAAGGACGATCTTGGCTCCTAATTAAAAACATTAAGTTTGCCAATGCCGCGTCATGTTCGCTTTTGGATTTGGGAAGGTAAGATCAGATTAATTTTTCAGAATCTTTGTTATTCCCCGGGCGTTATGCTGGGGTCGTTACATGTCTAACATACGTTTTATGTAGGTCGGCTAAAAAGAGAGCACCGTAGCAGATTGGTCAATAAATTTTGTATGAAAACGAAGGCCTTTATCGGGGGAGGTACAACCAAACGCAGCCTGCGGCTATTCCCAGCTGATTTTGAAGCCCCAGGCATCGGGGTTGCGCTCATCGAGCAACACCTTGACATTGATGGCATCGGTGAGTTCAATGATGCCCTGGACGGACCCGGCAATGCTATGGCGCATGGTTTTGGAAAGTTCGGGAAAATTTTTAACCACCAAGGTAATGGAAGTTTCCGTGGCGTCAATGGCCTCAGCATTACCTTTTTGATAATAGCTGCGCCAGATAAAAGCTGACCGTTTGGCCAGAAAGGAAACCTTGGGGATGCGGATAAAAACTTTGTATACAAAATTCAGGGTTTGTGGCGTCAGCAGGCGGCCCAGTTCGTGCACGGCATTGGCGGCGCCGGGGAAGACCAAGGGCGCAGCGGCGCAGATAATTTTGGTATAGGTTTCAATGGGGAGCCAGGTGGTGGCCACCGCATTTTCAAATTGGTGCATGGTTTCATGGTCAAGCAGGCTTGAAAGCCGTTCTTCCAGCCCTCGTTTGTTCAAAACTTTTTTTAATTCCATCAAGTCAATGGCTTTGATATTAGCCATCACAATCTCCTTGGCGGACAAGTATAAACTACCTTATATAGTATCGATTGCCAGGGTGCACTTTTTAACCCTTTCTTTGCTGATGACCGGAATTTTGAATTGTTGGGGGCCGCCGGCAACAGTTGGATCGGTCCAGGAAGCATCTCCGGATGCTGGTTTCTCACGGGCGCTGGCAGGGCCTAACTTTTTTTCTGAAAATCAGTTAAGTTTTTTCGGATGGGGTCGATAATAAAGAGTAGAGGACAGAAGGTCATCAGGGCACAACCTCCCTCAATGAGGCTGCTGATCGAAAGGTGATCAAAACGATGACCGGACTGTCCACAGAAATGACGCCCACCTTCCTGATGGTGATCAGGCCAAGCTAGGAAATTGAGGGCGTCATTTCTTTATTTTACCCCTGGTCAGCCTTAAAAGAGCACCTGGTAACTCAATCCCAGAGAAAAGATTGCCAAAGCCTGATAAGCGTCTGTCTGCCAATTGGCATAAGTCGCACCCAGGCTTAACCCCAAACGGCTGACGTCATCGAAACAATAGGCGCCCTTTAGCGCCACTTCAGCAGTGGCGCTCCAGAGCTGGTCCCGGTTGCTGCCCTTACTAATGACATTGGGCGAATCAATGCGGCTATGGTCTTCCTGGACCAGGCTGTAAGTCAAGCCCACCCCCTGTTCCAGACCGAGTGTAAAAGCGCCCAAAGTCAGGCTGTAGCCGGCCTTGGCCATGAGCGCACTGCCCAGGGTAAAGGTGCTCACTTGCCAGCGCTCGGTTTCCCGGGACAGAGGATTGATGATGTCAAAAGCCGTATACCCGGCAAGCACGTAAAACTGGGCGGCCAGGCCGTAGTCCAGACCGGGTATGGTGGACACCCGGGTAGCCGGATAAATCTCCACCATCATCCCGGTGGCAGGCGTGCTTGATTTTAGGCCATACAGGCTGTAGGTGCCATTGGCCACCAGGTATTTCCAGCTGAGGTTCAGGTCTTTGGCCTGCCTATCCTCGGCCCTAAGCATTGGCGCCAGCGCCAGGACCAGACTTAAAAATAAAACAGTTTTTTTTATCATGACGACGCCCTTTCCCGTGCTCTTCTTCCCGCCTTGTCGGATTAAGCGGCTGCTTAAAAACCCTTACGATCGAGTCCACGCTGTTTGTATTTCACAAGCGTTGAGAAAATCCTTATTAGCAATAGGATTTTCTCTTCGAGCGAGCCCCTTTGGGGGCGCCTTGTGAAATAAAAACAGCATGGACAAGCCACCGCCTTGGGCAGCTTATTAATATTTTCTTTTTATTTGCCCTTTCACCTGTTCGGCAGCCGCCCGGCCGGCCAGCAGCGCGTCTTCCATGGCCGAATATTCCCAATGCCCCCAGCGGCCGATGCTTTGAATGCCATGCCTTGCCAAATAATCGAGAATGGTTTTTCTGGCCCGGCCATAAGCCTGATCAAAGATTACGTAAGCATAGGGAATATACTGGTAGTGTTCGGCGTCTATGACGTCATCTTGCCGGAGCAAGCCGGCAAGAACAAGGTCTTTTTTAATGCGTTTTCCCCACTGCAAACGCTGCGCCCAGCCCGTGCCTGCCGGCAGGGCTACTTCCACGTACAAGGCGCTTTGCCCCCGGGGTGCCACTTGGCCGAAATTACCGGACATGCCCACACGGTAGAAACTGTACTGCTGCTCGGGGAAATAAAGCCAATGGGCATCGTGAACCTTGGGCCGCTTGATGCCCAGGTTAAGCACCAGCACTGAATTCCATTGCAGCTTTTGGGCCGCAGTTTTGATGCTCCAAGGCAGGTCTTCCATCAGCGCCAGCAAAGCCGGCAAGGGCATGGTGGACACCAGGTTCTGCCACGGCCGGATAGTGGCGCCGTTGATTTCAAGCACTCTTTTTTTCAAGCCGATCCTGGTGACCCGGCTTTTGGTTTCCAGGCCATTTACCCGGGCGGCCAGGGCATTGGCCAACTGTTCGATTCCGCCCCTCCGGGGGTATAAAAAAGTGGCATTGTACCCGCCGCCGGCGCTGATGTCCTGAAAAGCACCGGCGATGACCCGGGCCGGATCAGGATTGGGCATAAAGCGGCCCATCCATTCCAGGCCCAATGCGTCAGCCGGCACGGTCCATAATTTTTCATTATAGGGTTTGAGAAACAGGTCGGTTATGGTATTGCCAAAGGTCTGCCGGCTCCAGGCTTCAAAATGAGGGGGCTTGATTTTTTTGGGCGTGGTGGCGGCCTTTAAATAATCCATAAGCGCCCGGCCCTTGGTCTCCGGCGGCAAGGGAAACAGATTGGACTGAAAAGGATAAGCGCCTTCCCTGCCCAACAGATGAACTCTGGCGTCGCGCCGCACCTGCTGCCAGGCTTTGGGACATAGCCGCTCCACCAAACGCGCCATGCCGGCAGTGCGCAGATGCAGCAGATGACCGGCCTTGTCAAAGGCATAGCCCTTCACCCGGTCGGTGACGCACTCTCCGCCCACCCTGTGCGCTGCTTCCAGCAGCTGAAAGCCGTGCTTTAAATGGTAAGCTGTGGAAAGGCCGGCCAGGCCGGCGCCAATGATAATGGTGGAAGGTGTTTTTCCCATGCTCACTCCATGTCAAAACTGCCCATGCGCTCGGCTACAAAGAGCGCGGCCAGGCCGCAGCCCAGATAAATGAGCAGGGCCCAGTGGACCAGTACATGTATGCTGAACAGGGCCAGCAGACCCAGGCCCAGGCTGACCGCCCACAGGATCATCACGGTCTGCCTTTTGCTCAGGCCCAGCCTGACCATGCGCAGAGCCAGATGATCAGGACTGCCGCGGAACATGGACTTGCCCTTGCGGTGGCGCAGGAACATGATAAAAAGGGTGTCAAAAATAGGCACTGCCAGGATTAAAAAGGGACTGAGCAGGGCCACGGGATTGGTTTTGGAATAGTCCTCACCCATGGCAATGGAGGCCAGCACAAAACCCATCATGAGCGCGCCCGTATCCCCCAGATAAATCCTGGCCTTGGGAAAATTATACGGCAAAAACCCCAGCATGGCGCCGCCCAGTGCGGCCATGATATACATGTCATTGATTCTGCCGTTCTGCGCGGCTATCACAAAAAACAAGCCGCTGGCAATGATGGTCACCCCCGACGAGAGACCGTCCATGATGTCGATCAGGTTCATGGCATTGGTCACGAACACCACCCAAAGAATGGTGAGCACTACCGAAAGCACGGGCTGATGGATAAACTCCAGTTTCATGTTGCAGATAATCAGCACAATAGCTGCGGCAATTTGGCCGGCGAATTTAACCAGGGGCGACAATTGCACTTTATCATCGATCAGGCCCAGAAACACAATCAGACTTGTGCCCAGGGTCACACCCACCACGCCGCTCACGGAACTGTGTTCCCAGAATTTAAACGCCACCAGGCTGAGCATAAACGCCAGGTACACCGCCAGTCCGCCCAGGTAGGGCGTGGGCCGGTCATGCCGTTTCAATTGATTGTCAGGATGATCAACAATCCCCAGGCGCCGGGCCAAATTGGCGGCCAGGGGCGTGCATAAGAGGCTGAGTCCAACAGCCACCAGGGCAATCCACAAACTGATCATCATGCTTTTCTCCTCAGGCGCAACAGTTGCCGTTTTTTGATTTTATCCACCGCGCTGCCGGGCCGGCTGGTGTCCTTGACCTGACCGGCAGCTTCCAGCTTGCCGTACAGCCGAAGAAGCTGACCGGCGGCCACGGACCAGTCATAGTGGTTATGGGCCAGGGTCAACGCGGCCTGGCGCAAACGACCAGCCAAACCATCGTCCTGCAGCAGACGCAGCACCTGGTTGGCAAAACCTTGGACATCATCGGCCGTCAGCAGGTGCTGTTCCCCCCCGGCATCCAGGTTGGCGGCCACCAAAGTGGTGGTGACGGCCGGCAGGCCGGCGGCAAAATATTCAATCACCTTGAACTGGCGGCCCGAGGCCACGGCCACAGGACAAATGCCAACGCGGGCCTGTTGCAACATTGCCTTTAAATCGGCCACAGGACCCACAAAGCGCGCGCCCGGATATTGGCCGTGGGCTTGAGCCTTGGTCCCCTGAGGGGGATGGCCAACGACGGTCAACGTGGCTTGGGGCACCTGTTTTTTAACGAGTGGCCAGCAGCGGCGGCAAAACCATCGTAAGCCCTGCTGGTTGGGCAGATAGGCCATGTTGGCCACAAAGAGTACATTTGGGTTTTTGGTCAGATCCGCATCAGAGTGAAAAGCGCCTGTATCCACGCCGTTGGTCACCACCTCGATCCAGGGCGCGCTGCCTTGGCGCAGAATGATCTCCCGGTCATGGGGCGAAGACACCAGGCACAGGTCCATGTAGTCCGACACATAGGCCTCGTATTTTTTCAACCGTTTCAGTTCATGGTGAATATACCCGGCTTTGAGCCAGGACTTGTTTTGCTTTTGCCGGTTCTGAAAATACCTGGTCATGGAATCCGTATAATCGAGTACACGGTATACCCCGCGGCTCTGCAGGGCATAGGGCGCCATGCGCAGGCGGTAGGCATGAATAGCCTGGATGCCATGGCGCTGCACCAGTTCACCAACCATGGCATGCATGGTTTTTTTCTGAAAGGCCGCCACATTGAGCGGTGCCTGCCCGGCCCAATGCCAGCAGGCTTTGGCCATAAGTTCCCCCCGGCTGATGGGTAAGCCATGCACGGAGGCGCAATGCACCTTCATCTTCTCCAAAGACTGCTGCTCCCTGCGGTTGCGCACGAAACAGCACAGATGCATCGTATGCTTTTGGCCCAAGGCTTTTAACAGATGAAAGGCCCGCTGCCGGTCCCCATCCAGCAGAGGATAAGGCACCAGCGGTGCCAGGTATAAGATGTTCATGATTATCCTTGGCAGTTAAAATAATGGCTACGATTATACGGATTTTCCTCTTCAAAACCTAGGGCTAAATGGAAAAACTAAATGCAAGCCATGCCTTAATTTCTTCTTTAATCATGCCGATTATTGATGGGAATAAGGCTGCCGGTCATAACTCACTTTGCCTTACGGGATAATACAGCATCATTAAACTTAGGAGGGATGAAAAGTGAAAAAAATTTTTACTGTTATGATGATGGTGACGCTCTTTTTGTACTGCTTTGCCTTGGAAAGCCATGCGGCCAGAAGGAGAACAGTCAGCAGCGAACCTGCACCCAAAAACAGCATTTCCATTGATCCTATGGCGCCTTTGCTTTCTCCTGTTTTTCCCATTGAATATGAATACACCATGGATAAAAATCATACCATTGCCGGACGGCTGGGGTTTGGCGGATGGGGCGGCGGCGGCTGGAGCACGTCGATTTTCAGTTTGGGCGGCAGCTATCGTTTCTTCAATGTCATCCAAGGGCTGAAAGACAACAAAGTCACTCCTGCAGGGCTCTGGTTTGGACCGGCGCTGGATCTCATGGTGGTCAGCTCCAGCTTTACCTACACCACCCTGGAATGGGATCCGACCATATTCAATTATCGCACTGTCACCGTGAAAGATTCAGGCAGCTCCGTATTTTTCTCCATTAGCGGTGAGGCTGGTTATGAATGGCTGTTTAAAGACGCCTTTGGCAAAGGCATTCATCTCACGGTCTCGCCCTCACTGCATTTGGGTTACACCATCGGCAGTCTTGACTTGGGAAGCTCTTCCCTGGCTATGGGCGGCTTTGGCATTGCTTTAGGCACCTCGGTTGGCGTGGCCTTTTAACACGCCCTCCAATATTTTTTCCCGCCTGTACCGGGGATGAACCAACCATTAAATCGCCGTGCCCATCAAAATACCCCGTCATTATTTGGCGGGGTATTTTTTATCTTCACTGCTTTTTCAGCTCCAAAAACTCAGCCCCAGACCCGCCATTAAAAACAAGGCATAACGCAGATATAAACGGATGGAATATAAGGGGTAGGGATGGGTGACTGCTTTCAGCCGGATTTCCTCTGCCGTGGCCCCGCTGCCGTTCATTTCGCGAATACAATGCAGCGCAAAGGAGAGGCTAAGAAGCACCAACGCCGTAGGATAGAGATGCGGCTGAAATCCAATGACCGCACCTGCCAGGACGTAAGGCAGCAGTAAAAACAAGGCATACAACCTGCGGGCAGCTTTAAGCCCAATGCGCAGGGGCAAAGTAATAAA
>CAYVTN010000034.1:8130-13987 GCA_964454395.1 uncultured bacterium
CGTAAATTGTTGGCCAAGGTCACTGATCCCACCAGCAAGCCCAGGCCCAGGGACAACAGCAACGGCGCCCAGGCCAGGCTTTGGGTCTGAGCATAATAAGCACCCATCACCATGAGCGGACCCATGAGCATGGAGGTCAGGCCTTCGCCAAGGCCGCGGTATTTCATGGCCCATGGTCCGGCCGTATAAGACGCGCCGCCGAGCATGCCCGCCAGTCCGAACAGCACGATGCCCCAACCCACGGCATAAATCAGATAACCCCCGGCCAGCATCGTGAGGCCAAAGCACGCCATGGACGCGGTCAGGATGGCGCCGGGCGTGATCAGTTCCTGAACCAGCACGCCGGTGTGCGACGAGAGCGCTCCCGGCGTGTCAAAGCCTTTTTTAAAATCATTGTAATCGCTGAGCAGGTTGGTGCCCAAATGCGCCGCCAGGCCGCCCAACAAAGCCGCGGTAAAGATCAGCCAGTCAAAAGCATGGTTGCGGGCGGCCAGCAAACTGCCCACCACCACGGGCAACACCGACATGGGCGCCGCCACAATCCGGCTGGCCCGGAGCCAAAACTTAATCCATGATACCGGCGTTGCAGGACCCGAGGCCTGAAGCCAGCCTTGCTTGGACAGCTCCATCACCTGTGAAGACGCGGGCTCAGGACCAATGACTCGGATGCGGTAAGGCCGCAGCAGCACAATGTTTTCTCCCAGAAGGGTACGCACCTTATCGGGAATTTTATCTTGCACCGGCACCTGCGCCACGGCCTGGCCTTCCAGTTGATGATCAGGACTGCCGGTGATAAACCCCACCCTGGGGTTTTTGGCAATGGCATCAACCAGGTTGTGATCGTCCATCCGGCAGTAAAGCTCCAGACCCTCGGCCAGCATGGGCATCATGGACTGGCGCAGATGAAGATTAAAGGCCGCCAAGGTCAGCCATTGTTGTTGGTCTAATTGTTGCAGGATCTCCTCCATCGTGACTTGCATCCAGCTCTCCTTTCCGCAAACACTTAGCCAATCCTTTGTCCCTGTCGGCGTCGGACCATTGTACATGGAACAGCGCCAGAGTCAAACAAGACCTTTTATCACAACAATTTCTAACTCTTTCATCATACGTTTTATATGGTTTCAAATGATTTTAGGCGCAAGCATGATGGCTTGCCCATAGGGATCCTTCCGGCCTTTTTGTAATGGAGTGGGTGTCTTAAAATCTGGGTGAATTGCTCGATACTATTGCCTGGGTGGCGGTGTATCCCCACGACGCAGGACAGCCCGCAGGAGCGCACGGTGTCATTCATTACTTATAAGGCTACATCCATTATCAGTATGCGCGAACTCATCAAAGCCCGCGGCGAGGCATTTGAGCAGGCGTTTTTGGAGAAATTGGCGGCTCAAGAAAAATCGGCTTACCTGCATGCCCTGCCGGTGACCCACATCAAAGAGGATTCCTCTTTGGAAGAGAAAAGTATTTATTATATTGCCGCCCACATGCTCTATCCCAAAGCTGTTCATCCTGTTCAGGAGCTGGGCAAAGCCATCGCCGGTTGTGAAATCAAAGGGGTATATAAAATATTCTTTCGCATCGCCACCATGGAGTTTATCCTCAACCGCGCGGCTAAAATCTGGCGCCAATACAATGATCAAGGCAAGGCGGCGATTGAAAATTACAAGCTGGACCATAAAGTGATGGCGTGTGAGTTTGTGGTGCGCGATTATCCGGAATTCAGCCAGGTGCGGAAAGAATACTTGGCCGGTTACATTTCAGCTTTAATCCACTATGCCAAAGGAACCGTCATCTCCATCGATCTGCCGCAGCAGTACGAACCCCACAAGGAATCCCGCTGGTTTATCAAAGCGCAATTTTAATAAAAATCGGATAGTTAAGTGAACTGGCAGATCGAACACTTGCTGACTCAATGTAACCGTGATCTCTAAAGCTATAGCTGGTGGTGCCGGCCACTTTTTCACCGCATCAATGGACCTACTCCACCTATAGTTGTTATGCTTATGGAACAGGGCATGGAATACTGACTATTGATTATCATCCCACCTATTTGGGATTAGCAACGGTCGAAAAGAAAAGACAGCAGTTGTATCAGGTCTATGTAACGGATCGTATGAACTGTCGGATCATTTACATGGTGAAATGGAAAAGAAGCAAGTCTTTGGTTCAGCGCAATTCGAAAATAATTTTAACTAACCTGTTTGGTGGCACCTTTTCCGGCTCCTGCTCAAGGAGTTTTTCATTTAATCAGACCGATTTTTTCCACTTTTGACCGCTCCGTCTCGCCGCCCGCCCGGGCTTGGATAATGTAAAAATACACGCCATTGGCCATATTGCCGGCGTGCCAGATATAGGTGTTCCAGCCTTGGGGATAATAAGTGAAAGCTCTCGTCAGCACGTGGCGGTGGGTGGAGGTGTAAATCTTGATCTCTACTTCAGCTGGTTGCTTGAGGAAAAAGCGTATATTGGCACTGCTTCCCTTGGTAGGATTGGGTGCTGTAAAGATATAGGTGGAATCGAGGATCTTCCCGCCAAACCCGGACGGCACGGTAGGCGTGGCCGTGGGCGGAATGATGGGCGTCAAGGTTGGGGTCAACGTCGCTGTAGGCGTTGAGGTCGGCGTGGCATACAACACTTCAAAGGTCTGATCATTGCTGGTATTGCCGTCAATATTATTGGGGTCATGCACAGTCAGCGCCCAGGGTCCTGATGAGGCCGCCGATAAATCAAAGATACTGAGGATTTTTAAGGAACCATCGTACGTGTTTTGTGATGACCAGATGGTTTGATCGTCCTTTTTGAGCGACACTTTGGCCAAGGTGGGCAAATCCGTGCCGGTAATAGTCAGCGCCACCCAAGCGTTGGGCATACTGCCCCCGGGTTCAAGCGCTGTGACCACCGGGCTAACATTGCCCAGGATTTTACAATGCCCGGTGGCGCTGTAATCAGACCCCAGACCGCGGCTGTCAATGCCTTGGGCCCGCCAGTAATAATCACCTGCCGGCATGGATGAGAAGGTTTGCGTTGCTATGGTGTTTTTGTCAACCCAACTGGTGGAGAGTTTGTCCCAAATGACGCCATTTTGAAAAGTGCTGTCCTGACATAATTGAAAATAAACTTTTCCCATCATCGTTGCGGTGGTTCTGAAGGTCGCCTTCACCGGTACCGTTGTTTGATAAGTATAAAAATCGTCATAGGGCGTCACCAACAAAGGTGCCTGCGGCCGCTGAGGCAAGGCCTGCGTGGCATAAACGCGGCCGGATTTGGTTTTTAAATCATTGATAAAGGCTGTGCTGGTCATAAAATTGGCAAAGCTAAAGAGCTTGATCGTGCCGCCGTTCTGAGTGGCGTTATTGCCGCCCAGGGCATAGAGCGAGGTGCTGCAGGTAACATTATTACCCGGGCAATAAAGCAAAAGTCCTCCACCGGCCCCATGGCCGCCGCTACCGCCGTTTCCACCTTTGCCGCCATGGCCACCGGCGCCACTGTAGCTATAGGGGAGCCCTAGCATGCCAGGCTTTCCTTCGCTGCCGTCCCCCCCTTGCCCGGCAGCTCCACCTTCCATACCGCTGGTATTGATTTCTCCATTGATGATCAAGCTCTTGTTGGCAAAGAGTTTAATGTAGCCACCACCATTACCGCCTTTACCTCCATACCCGCCGTCGCCGCCTTGCCCGCCATCACCGCCTGGCGCAGCGAACATGGCGCCGCCTGCTCCGCCTCCGCCGCCGCCGCTGCCACCGCCACCGGAAGCGCCGGAAGAACCCATAAATAAATCCAGATAAGTGGTGGTGTCGCCATTGGCATTACTGGCCAAATAGCCGCCATTGCGCGACACGGTCTCAAGCGATGCTCCCGGATCACCACCAGTTCCGCCGATGAATTGGGCTGATTTTCCCTTGTCCCCTTTGGTGCCCTGCAGCCCATACCCTGCATTGCCGTGATACAATCCTTCACCATTGATACCCATAACAGCCTCATCACCGGACTTTCCCTTTCCCCCAACATTCAGGGCAACGCCTTTACCGCCGCTGCCACCGCCGGCCCCAACTGGACCGTCCGGACCGCGATAGCCCCGGCCATTAGCGGTTATTTTGCCGTCCACTTGAATGCTGTTGGCATGAAGGGTCAGGGTACCTTTGCTTGTGCTGGAACTGCCATCATATCCAGTTACTTGCAGAGTCGCCGTATCGAGGATGGAGACAGTGTCATACCACCATTCCCCTGATTTCTCCAGCACCTCTCCTGAAGACAAAATCAATTGGCCGATAAAACGCCCCTCCTGATTGCCTTTGTCCGTGTGCGCCATTGCCCGGAAAGGAAGGCTCAAGCTGAGTATAATAGCCATTATTAATATTGTTGTAAGCTGATTAAATCGTGCCCAAGACGGTCTGCTAGTGATTGATTTGATCTGCTTGCTTAAAGGTGGGAATAAAGCCAGCGCCAGAGACAGGAGAATAACAGATTGAAAATATCCTCCCCTCCCGAGGACCATCAAGGACAGCAACATCAAACCGATGCACACCAGCCAAACCCATAGGAGCCCCATGGTTTTCATCTTGCCCTCCTCTCTTGAAGTGGTTACCGAGCGGAGTCGATTCGGTCACCATCTTGGTCTGTATACTGCCAGAGTCGTTGCGGTTTTCTGAGTGAGAATATTATACGCCTTCAGCTTCCTTTGGGTGGGGAAAAAGGTGATGGCTTGTTGATAAGGAATAGAAAAATAATGGTTGCGGATTCCGGTGGATTGCGCTTTACCGAGGGAGACCGATCGGCTCCAGGTTGGAGAGAGGTGAAGTCTTGCCGGATGATGATCCGTTAACCGGGTCATGATCAACTGATGGTTCAGACAAGTCGTGGACTTCAACTTGAGGACGCCAATCGTCAACATGAAGAACATGGAGCGCTTTGGCCTTGATCAGCGCATAGACCTTGGCTCCCGGTTGCAGCGGCATGCTTTTTCCGGCCGCCGTGGTTATCTCCGCCACCAGCGGGAATCCGCAATTCACGGTGACGTAACAGGACTGCTTATGGCAAAGGATTTTTTCAATGCGGCCTTGCACCTGATTTTGAATGGAGCTGTGCGGAATGGGGCTGGTGCTCAGTGCAATCTCATCGGGCGCGAGGCCAAAACGGACGCGCGTTCCCGGCCGGACCGGGGAGGGATGATTGGCCACGGTCGTCTTGATCAGCCCCTGCGTGGCATGCTGATCGGGCCCGAAAAGATAGAGGTCTTCCAGGCCGGCATAACCAAGACAACTCAATTCCAGGACATTCAGATAATCTTTGGGTGAAATGATCTCCGGCGCCAATCCTTTTTCCACCATGTCCATATAAGCACCGCCGGCCGCAACGGCCCTGTCTTTAATCACCAACAGGTCCTGGGTCAGTTTGAGCATATCGTCCAGATCATGACTGACAATCAGCATGGGGATTTTTAATCGGTTGTGGATTTTCAGCAGATAGGAAATGATCTGCATCCTTCTGGGTTTATCCAGATTGGAAAAGGGTTCGTCCAGCAGCAGCAGACGGGGCTGGGAGAGCAGGGCCCTGCCAATGGCCACCCGTTGCCGTTCACCGCCGGAAAGCTGAAAACTTTTTTTATCCAGCAATCCTTCCAAATCGAGCAAGGCTAGGATCGATTCAAAAGAAATGAGCTGCTTGTGATGGCCCACATAAGGCCGGCTGTAATTCAGGTTCTGCCTGACCGTCAGGTGGGGAAAAAGATAATGATCCTGGAACACCACCCCGATCCGGCGGCGATGGGCGGGAATATTGATATGCTTGCTATGGTCAAAAAAAATGTGATCGTTAAAAACCACCTGTCCTGATCGGGGCGTCACCATGCCGCCAAGGATAT
>CAYVTN010000035.1:0-13744 GCA_964454395.1 uncultured bacterium
ACGGTAGGTTCCGGCTGAAAGTTGTTCCTGGTTCGGACGGGGTGTCCAGGTCATTTTTTCCGGCATGCTGCTGCTGCCATCGCGTTCAAAAACCCGTTTATCCGCGGGGTTATAAATCATAAAGCGCCATTCGCTGCTGCCAAACACCTTGGGAATGGCAAAACTCAGGGGGTGTTTCCCTCCCGCAGAATCCAAAGTCACCTTTCCAGGACCTTTAATATCTATCGGCTTGGACTTGGTTCTTATTTCCAGCGTTTCCGTCGCCGTAGCCAATTCCAGGCCGTTTCTATCGAGCACCCTAAGAATAGCACTGTAGTCGCCGTCGGGCAAACGCCTGCCTCTTTCGTCCTTGCCATCCCATTCCAAATTGCGCGGCATACCGCTGCCGCCTTTGAACAAGCGGACCACGTCACTGCCCCGCAGGATATAAAGCCGCCAACTGCTTACCCGCAGCCGGTCATTAACCAAACGCCCAACAAATATGGTCCGGTCCTGCCTGCCGTCATTATTGGGTGAAAAAGGATTGATTACCGCGTGCAGGCGGACATCTTCCTGCTTGATTGAAAATTGACTTCCCGTATTATTAAAATACCCGGAAAAAGAAGCCGGCATTTCCGGATCAATCCCCAGGCTGGCATGTTCCTGGCCTGCAGGGCCTTCGGGCACGGGCAAATTATAGGTTGAAGTATTTTCCTCCTCGCCGGCTTGTTGGTCCGAAGCTTGATCGGATTGATAGTCGCTGGTTTTGGGAGAACTGTACTCCAAAAATTCATCACTGGCATTGGCAGCCGAGTCCAAAGCGGAAAATAAGGATTGTTGCGCTTGGTTAATTTTTTCCGGTTTCTTCCGGGGGGACGCTTCTCCGGATTCCTCCTGAAGCACAGGAGCGCCTTGACTGGGCCGGCCATAGGCCCAGGTAAGGGCGATTTCATGGCGGCTGTTGTAAAAAGAGGCTGGGCACTGAAGTGCATAATCAAGCCGCCAGTCATGGAACCCCACGCCCAAGCCCGCGGTGATAATCCCGGTTTGATCAAACCGTTGAAAATACCCGAGACGGGCCGCCACTCCTTTGGTGGGCGGCAAGGTGAACGTATGTTCCACTCCCAGCCGGACCATGCCAAAAGAATCCAACCCCGGCAGCTGGCTTTTTTGCGTGTCAAATTCAAGGCTGGCCACCCAGGCCTGCGAGCCCTGCCAGGAAAGGCCATAGCGAAATACGGTGGGCAAGGTATACCCTTTACCGTCCAGCTTGACAACGGACTGGGCATCCTGCATAACCACACCCAGCCGGACGGTCTGGTCCTGCTCATTGCGCCAGAGGGTGAGCAGCATGCCCAGGTCCACCCCTCCGCCGGCAGGCAGGTCCGGTACTTGGGGCAAGGCTATTTGGATATATTTTCCGGTAATCCCGGCCAGCAATTGGCCGTTGGGTGAAAGTGGAAAGGCCAGGGACACATCATAGTTTTTTTGCAAAGGTTGATTCAAGCCGGGATCAGTCAGGGAGAAGGCATGAACTTGTGTGACTAAACGGGGAATGATCGGTATGGCCGCATCCACATACCAGCCTTGCTGATCGCCCAGGTCCTGACGGCCAAAACCGGCGGACACTTCAGGCCAGTTGATAAACACAAGGCCGGCAGGATTGATGGAACCGCTGGAGGCATTTCCCGGCAAGACGGCACCACTGCCGCCCAGGGCGGAGACCCGCGGGTCACTTAAGCCGGAATTGCTTAAAGGTTCAACACTGGACCTTCCCGGTTGGTTGGTTCCGATAATAATCAGACATGCAATGACAACCGCCTTGATGAGGCGCACAACTATCCTCCCGCCAGCTACCCGGGCAACAGTCGCCCCCTGATTACAGGACAGAGGGCGCAGGCATAAAATCATCCCTCATGTGCCATGCTTGAAAAAAATGACCCACATGGAATTATCCATCCTTACTTTCAGCATAGCACAAGCAAGGATGGGTTATCAATGGATGAAATCTTTCAACCAGGAAAATAGGGGTTTTATAGATTTACCAAACGCCTCCCCTTGTGCTGTTATACTGTCCGGTCAAGAGTAAGGCCGGACTAATTTCCGCGCGTTGGGCAAATTGTTTATTTTTTCAAATGACGATATTTACGACGATGTTTTTTGCGCTTATGCGTTTTGATTTTTTTTAAATGGCGTTTTTTACCGCAACCCACTTGACGTCCTCCTTGAGCTGATCGGGTAACCGGTTCGGGAACCGGGCCCGCATTTTACTGAGGCACGATTTTAACAAAAAAGTCCGGAAAAACAAGGAAAATATTCAAGAGGAAGCTCTTTTCCAGTCGACTTTCATACATTTGGCCCGGGCTGTGGCCAGCAGCCGGCCGTTCTCCAATCGGACCCGGCCGCTGATGGCAAACAGCCGGCCTTGCCTGCTTGCATCCAAACCGGCCGTGATGATCAACTTTTGCTCAACCGGCGCGGGATGATGAAGACGCATTTCGAATTTCGCGGTCACCACCGGCTGGTTCCATAATACGATCGGTACATTGGCGATAACCTCATCGAGGAGCAGCCCGATGATGCCGCCATGAACCACGTCTTTATACCCTTGAAATTCCTTGCGGGCCGTAAACTCGGAACGGATGTTTTTATCATCGAGCCTGGCAAAGGTTAAATGCAAACCAATCGGATTTCTCTCTCCGCAGGCAAAACACATGCGGTCATCCTCCCAGGGCGCGGGAGAGAATGATGGCTGGAGAGGCGGGCTGCTTTTTTCCATGGTCAGGCCAAAGTGGAAAGCAGATTGTTTAAATTTTGGTCATAGGGCGCGCGAACAATGCCCAAATCCGTGACCAGAGCGCTGATATATTTATGTTCGGTATTATCAAAAGCAGGCGCCAGGACTTTTACCCCCGGCACGGAAACGGGCTTGTTCTGCCATTTTAAGATCTGGTCCGGGTTGTAATCCGCCAGCAACACCGGTTCCGCGGAAATTAAGGTGCGGTCAAAACTGGTGGTCGGCGCAACAACGTAAAGCGGAATCTGGTGATGATAGGCCAGCATGGCCAGGCTGTAAGTCCCGACCGGAGCGATCACGTCGCCGTTCATGGCTATGCGATAGGCGCTCACCATGACAATGTTCACCCGGCCGTCTTTCATCAAATGACCGACGGCATTGTCACATACCAAATGAAAGGGAACCCTGGCCTGTTTGAGTTCAAGCGCCGTCAACCGCGCCCCTTCCAGCATAGGCCGGGTTTCAGGCACAATCACGGATATGGTTTTGGAACTTTTGGCCCGGGCAATTACCGCCAAAGGATGAGCGGCACCGACGGAAGAATAACTGCCGGCATGACCGTAGGTCAGGATGCTGTCGCCTTCCCTGATCAATTCCTGGCTAAAGTCAACAATGCTTTTTCCTGCTTCTTCAAATTCCTTGGATATTTTGACCGCTTCCCGCAGCACCAGGTCACGCAGGGTGTTAAGTTTATGATCCCGGTTGTTGAGAATACACCTTTTCATGCGTTCAAGGACCCATTCCAAATCCATGGCCACGGGACTCAGTTTCAGAAACTGGGCGCTGATTTTTTCCACTTCCTGGCGCAGTTTTTCAAAACTATTGGCCAAAGGCGGCTGCTTGACTGCATAGTAAATCCCGAAGGCCGCCAGTACGCCCACCAAGGCGTTGCCATTGGCTTTTTTCTGCTTAATGGCCTCCATGATCTGGACCAGGGAGCGCAACTGCACTTTAACTGATGCGGCGGGCAGTTTGGATTGATCTATGATGAAAAGTTTTTGCTGCTTCCACTCCAGGGCTTTTGCCATTAAACTCCTCCTCGTTTATTTTAGATGTTGGATGATGGCTTTGGTCAAACGGGTCAGACGCGGTTGGGCATTCATGGCTGCCTTGATGATTTCAGGCACGCTGGCCGGCCCTAATTGATCGGGCACGCAGCGGTCGGTCACCACGGCCACGCCCAGCACTTTCATGCCGCCGTGACGGGCTACAATCACTTCGGGCACGGTGGACATGCCCACACAATCGGCGCCGATGGCCTGTAAAAATCGGTACTCCGCCGCAGTTTCCAGGCAAGGCCCTGACAAAGCAACATAGACCCCTTGATACAGATTGATTTTAAGCTCACGGGCCGTGTCCAAGGCCAGCTTCCGGATGTCTTGATCATAGGTATTGTACATGTCGGGAAAACGGGGACCCAGGCGGTCATCATTGGGCCCGATCAGAGGATTGTCCCCCAGCAAATTGATGTGATCATTGATTAGCACCAGGTCGCCCGGATAAAAAGCGCGATTGATGCCGCCGCAGGCCGAAAAAACGGCCAGGGTTTTTGCCCCCAGGGCGCGCATGACCCGGACGGGAAAGGTAATCTGCTGCAAGGTATACCCTTCGTAGCGGTGAAAACGACCCTGCATGGCCACCACGGTCTTGCCCATCAGGGTACCGATGAGCAATTTGCCGGCATGCGATTCCACGGTGCTCAGGGGGAAATAAGGGATGGTTTCATAGGGAATGACGATTTTGTTTTTGATTTCTTTGGCCAGGTCACCGAGACCGGTGCCCAGCACAATGCCCACTGCGGGCTTGATTTTGGTTTTTTGACGAATTACGGAAAGCGCTTCTTTTAGTTGATCATGCGTTTCAATCATGTATTCCCCCCCCTATTGCCAACAGGTCCTTCAATTTCCCGGCCAGGTCATCCTTGCTCATGCCCGTGACCTGCATAAGTTTTTCCTTGTGGTGCAGGCCCTGCACAATGGACAATTGCCGTTGGGCAATGCCCAGCTTTTTGGCCAGAAACCGAAGGCATGCCTTGTTGGCCTCGCCTCCTTCAGGCTTTTTGTTGATCTTTAATTTCAAAGCCTGCTGCCAGCAGCCGGCCACGGCCGATTGCCCGGCGCCGGCCTGAACTTTAATTAAAAACCGAAGCCCTTTTTGATGTTCATTAATCAGTATCATTGATCCTTACTGATGCAGCATGCCCCAATAAATGATTGCCCGGAATACAAAAGTCTTGAGCAGAATCAATCCCAAAAGGGTGATCCAAGGCGAAAAGTCCACTTCCCGGTACACCGTGGGCATCATGCGGCGTACCAAATTAACCGGCGGCACGGCCAGACGGTGGATGGTCATCACTGCCCATCCGGATTGGGCCTGCATCGAGGGGATCAACCTTAATCCCAGATCCACCAGGATCAGCACCAGCCAAAGGACGCAAGCGATGTTACCCAGCCAGCCCAGGGTGATCAATAGTTCGGACATGGCTACTTCTCCTTTTGCCCTGCGCTTAAAACACGGCCTCTGTCACGGGCGGCAGTTAACGCTTCTTTAAAAATAGCCGGTAAGCGCCGCTGCTCCAACACGGCTAAAGCGGCTTCCGTGGTACCACCCGGCGACGTTACGGCCTTTCTCAAAGCTTCCGGGCTTTGATCCCCTTGCTTCAACAGCTGCGCCGCCCCCCAAATGGTTTCAACCGCCAGGGCCCGGGCTTGCTGTTTTCCCAGGCCCAGGGTGAGCGCACTTTGTATCAAGACTTCACATAAATAAAAAACATAGGCCGGGCCCGAACCGGACAAAGCGGTCACTGCATCCATCAAGGATTCTTCCACCGGCAGCACCAGCCCCACGGCCCGGAAAAGGTCGGCCGTCACTTGGCCCTCATGTCCGGTGGCATGGGCGCCCAAACAATAGGCTGATGCAGCTGCCTGAATTCTGGCAGGCGTATTGGGCATGACCCGCACGATTTTCATGGGTTTTTGCAGACAGGTTTCCAGATAGGCTGTGGTAAGCCCGGCGGCAATGGAAATAAGGACGTGCCGTTCAGGATCAAGTGCCGGCGCCAGTTGCGTCAGCACCTCCCGGGCTTGCTGCGGTTTGACGGCCAGGATCAGCAGAGAAGCACGTTCGGCCAATTCCAGGTTGCCGGAAACAGGCTGAATTTGATAGGACTGCCGGAGGGTCTCAAGACGGCCGGGATTAATGTCAGCGCAGTAGATATGGTCAGGCGCCAGAACCCCCTTGCCCACCAGCCCTTTGATCAGAGCTTCCGCCATATTGCCGCTGCCGATAAATCCAACCGTGATGTTGGTCACTCATTTCTCCTCAAGGATATAACTTAATGCTGTATAAGTACACGTCATAATTAAAACCGTAGGGGCGCCCCTGCATACGCCAAGGACAAGCACGTGCACGGCAGGGGCGCGGCGTATGTACCCTTAATTCCGGCCTCAATGACAATACGCCCGCCCTTACCGGGTTCCGGCCTAGTCTTATCCGGCAAATAAACTGGTGCCGATCCTTACCATGGTGGCGCCTTCTTCAAGGGCGATTTCAAAGTCATTGGACATGCCCATGGACAATGTATTCCACTGCGGACCCGGATCTTGCTTGATTTTAATTTCCTCAAAGAGCCCTTTAAGCGCTCTGAAGTAAGGTCTGACCAATTCCTGATTTTCCACATATGGCGCCATGGTCATCAGGCCTCTGAGCCGGAGATGCTCCTTTTGGGCCACCATAGCCGCCAGTTGTTTGGTTTCTTCCGGTTTAATGCCAAATTTGGATTCTTCCTGGCTGATGTTGACTTCCACCAGTACATCCAAGCGCCGGTCAAGCCGTCCGGCCTCCCTGTCCAGGGCATCGGCAATGCGGGGTGAATCAATGGAATGGATCATTTTAAAAATGGCCGCTGCCTGCCTGGCTTTGTTGGTTTGCAGATGGCCGATCAGATGCCAATCCACAACTGGCCCCAACTGATAAAATTTTTGCTTGGCATCCTGGATTTTGCTCTCCCCCACGGCACGGATGCCCGCATCAATGGCATAACGCATATCGTCCAGGGACACATACTTGGTCACCGCCAAGAGTGTGATCTCTTTAGCCGAGCGGCCGCTTTTTTCAGCAGCTTTTTTGATACGCTGTTGAATATTTTGGATATTTGCCTTAATGATTTCTTTTCTTGGCGTCATCATTTTGCATTATACTTTTATTTATTTTAATGACAATAAAAAATTATAGTATTTATATAAAAAATTAATATTTAACAAAATAATTAACATATATGGTTAAAAAAAAGTTAAAACATCACTATATTTGCATTTGGTGTAATGTCTCACGCTGTTTGTACCTTATCGTTCCTCTGCCTGTGGCGGCCAGAAGAGGCCATAGTCCGAATTGCCCTGTCAGAACACACACCCTATGTTTTTATTCCGGCTTGGCCGGCTTATAAAGAGATAAGATCTTTATTTAATTTATAATCTTACTTGGTGAACTTTTGTGGCTTTGGGTCTTGGTGGTGACTTATTCAATAAGAAGGGTATTATTTCAGCCTTTTATGAAAATCCCCGCCCATGCTGTCATTCGTCGATTTGAATCATGGACAGCATGCGCCCTGTTTGACCATGGTCGCGGCGGTGGGAAAAATAATCCTCCTTCTTTTCAAAGGTACATTCAGGAATGGTGATAATGTTGGACGACGCCAGTCCTTCACCTTTAAGTTGCAGTTGGGCAGCCCGCTGCATGTCAACCAGAGCATAATCCCCTTTAATAGTGATGATGTCAGGAGACAGGGCCATGAAAACATCAAACAGTTCGGCCGTTATCCTGAAGTGGGACGGTCCCAGGCATGGACCCAAAACAGCGAGCAAGCTATTGGCAGGGGTTTTTATGGTGTGCTGAAGTTTTTTTATCCCTTCCGTAATAATTCCCTTAACCAGGCCCTTCCATCCCGCATGAACAATGGCCACGGCCCGGCCCTGAGGATGGATCAGCATGACAGGCAGACAGTCTGCTGTTTTGATAGCCAACGGCAATCCAGGCGAGGTGGTCAGCAAGCCGTCTGCTTCGGGAAGCATCTCTTCCTCGTGCCGCCAGCCCTGAGCGGCCTGTTCAGGACCAACCATGATGACAGCCCGGCCATGGACTTGTTTGACCAGGGCCGGTTCCAGCGGCCCAAAACCACCGGCAATTTGGGCGCGTCTGCGATTGGCCAGCACTGTATCCGGGTCGTCGCCGCAATTAAAACCGCAATTAAGTCCCTTCCACCGGTCCTGGCCGAGGCCGCCATGACGTTGAAAAAAAGCCGCCCTCACCCCCACGGCCGCAACCCCGGGGACTTGCCAAAAAGCCACGCCATCTTTGGTCGCCAGCTTGGCACCGTTCATGAGGATTTCTTCTTTTTTAACAGGATGGGCGGATTCCATTCCTCTTTGATTTTTTTCAAAGCCACTTTATCGTGGTCGGCCGGACCGGCCAGGGGCAAATACACCACAAAACAGGAACCCTGCCCTTCACGGCTTGTCAGCCCAATGTGCCCGCCGTGCAATTCCACCAAATCCTTGACAATAGCCAGCCCCAGCCCTATGCCCTCGGTCCGGCGGGTCAGGGTATAATTGCCTTGATGAAATCTCTCAAAAGCATGTTTTTGTTCCTCTTCGGTCATGCCAATGCCCGTGTCGGTCACCGTCAGCTCCATGGAAGCCTCCGTGACCTGCATGGTCACGGTGACCGTACCGCCCTTAGGAGTAAACTTCAAGGCATTGGAAATCAGGTTGTTGAGAACTTGTTTAATTCTGCCCGCATCCCCCATCAGCAGTGGCGGATGATCTTCCAGGGTGCATTTAATGGCGAGGCCGTTTTTCCGGGCTTCATTACGAAATTCCTCGATGCACTCCCTGATCAGCCGGATCATATCCACTTTGGCAAGATCCAATTTCAACTGCCCGAATTCGAGGCGCGACAAATCCAATAAGTCATCGAGCAGCAGAATCAGGCGTTCCGTGTTTTTTTGCGCCATTTTCAGATACTTCTCATAACGGGCTTTGTCCATCTGATCTTTTTCAGTCTCAATCAAATTAAGGGCGCCCTTGATGATGGTCAAGGGTGTTCTTAATTCATGGGAAGTAATCGATAAAAAATAAGATTTCATCACATCCAGTTCCTTGAGCTGTCGCAGAGAACGTTCCAGTTCACGATTGCGGGCCTTCACCTTTTCTTCCAGGTTTTCCGTCAGCGCCCTTTTGGCAGCCAGCAATTCCTGCAGCTTTTGGTTGACGTGATGCAACTGCTGGTTTTGATTGTCAATGATCTCATAGTCCTCCACCAGACGGGTGCGGTAATCGGTCAGTAATTTGGAAGTGAGCGGCAGCTTGGTAATTAATCGGGCCCAGAATTTCCGGCGGTTGATCCAGCGCAACCGGTAGACACAGCGCTTGCTGCCGTAAAGCGTGCCTTCATAAAAAAAAGTGCCGTCCGATTCCAGCTCCCCGCAGGCCGTCCATTCATTGCTGATCAAGTCCTCTTTCCAGAGTTTGCCTTTACGGCAGTGAAAGCGGAAATGGCCAAGGGTGCCCTTTTCCCAGATGGGCACAGCGCACTCGCTTTCCTGAATTTCCAGCCAGGGTAATTTCTTTTTCTGCAAAAGTCCTTCATACATGCCTTTGATCAGATCACAAGCCTGGCGGGTTTTAATATAACCGGGGAGCATCTTTACTTCCACTGTGCCGTGTTGTTTGGACTGGTCCAACACGCCGAAGGTGGAGATTTTGGTCAAAAGCGAGGAATATTTGACGCTGAGCGCCACGATTTTGGCGGGTTCCAGGATAAGGTTGACGATATCGTCCAGGATGCCCAACTTGTCGAGCATCTGGGCCTGACGGCCGATGGCGACCATGACATGGTCGTCATTAAACAGCTTCTCCGTCCTGCGGAAAATGAGGTTGGCGGCTTGATAACTGATCCATTGGTGCTCATCCTTGCAAAATTGGCGTTCCTCTTCTTCCAGAATGGCCGGCAGCAGCTCCGGTTGGTGCTTGCTGGCATAATCGGCAATTAAATTGATTACCCGGCAATTGACTTGATTAGAATACACAGGAGCACCCACCCTTTGCAGCCGTACCGCCGCAGGGATTATAAGGCAAATGTCGAAGCAAAGCCGAACCAGTTCGACAATTGCATCAATTTACCGGTGACCAGCAGCACACCCAGCGCAATCAGCAGAACGCCCGCGGCCCTCTCCACCCAGGGCAGATATCGTTTGAACCCTTTGAGCCAATTCAAAAAAGGGTTGATCAGCGCGGCGGTCAGGATGAAGGGGATACCCAGGCCCAGCGAATAAACGGTCAGCAGAAGCATACCCTGGCCTACCGTTTCCTTGGTGCCGGCCAGTGCTAAAATCCCCGCCAGCAATGGACCCACGCAGGGCGACCATCCAAAAGCAAAGGCCGCGCCCACCAAAAAGGCGCTCACCAATCCGGCCTTGGACTTGAGAGGATGATAACGTTGCTCGCGCATCAGCAAGGGGATACGGACCAAACCGGTCATGTGAATGCCCAGCAGCATGATCAGGACTCCCGCCAGTTTGGTGATCCACGACATGCTCCGGCTCAGCCATTGGCCGATGAGCGTGGCCGACGCGCCGAGCAATACGAAGATCAGGCTGAAGCCCAGCACAAAACCGATCGCCAGGCCAATGGTACGGCTCTGCATTTTCCGGTCCTGGACCCGGCTTAGTTGCTCCAGGTCGTAACCGGTAATAAAGGAAATGTAAGCCGGTACCAAGGGCAACACACAAGGCGACAAAAAAGAAACCACGCCGGCCAAAAACGCACTTAAGAAGGAAATGGAATCGGTCATGTCAGCATCCCTGGGCAGTATCCTCAATAACCGGTTGATCGGGAATAATAACGTCGAATCGGCTGCCTTCATTCAACCGGCTTTTGACCTGCAGCCGGCCATGATGAATTTCCACAATCCGCTTGGCTATGGTCAGACCCAAGCCCGCGCCCCCGGCTCTGCGGGTCAGGGTGTTTTCCGCCTGGTAAAATCTCTCAAATATCATTTCACAGGTCTCGGGACTCATGCCAATACCGGAATCAATGACACTGATCGTAATCTCCCCCCGGGCCTGATCATGGCGCGCCCGGGTGATGATCTTGCCCGGTTTTTCCGAAAACTTGATGGCATTGGTGATCAAATTGATCAGCACCCGTTCAAATTGTTCCCGGTCCACCAGCAGGGCCGGAAATGGCGTGGGCAGATCGATCACCAGGTTCTGCTTTTTGGAGCGCAACTGGGGCGTGAGGTCCATGGACAGATCCGCCAGCATGTCTTTCAGACACACCGGTTCCACCCGCAGACGCAGGTTGCCTGAATCCAGTTTTTGCAGGGCCAGCAGATCCTCGATCATAATGGCCAGTTTTTGGGCATTTTCCAGGCTAATGGTAATGTAACGCCGGATTTTCTTCATATCCGCCTTGTCAAATTCCATGAGGGCAAAACTTAAAAACCCGATGATGGAGGTCAGCGGCGTGCGCAGCTCATGGGAGATGGTGGCGATGAACTCCGATTTGATCCGGTCCACTTCCTTAAGTTTTTCAATATCCCCCTGAACCTGTTCATAGAGGCGGGCGTTTTCAATGGCCCCGGCCACCTGAATCCCGAGCGCCAGAAGCATGTCCCTTTCCTCATCCGTAACTTCACGGGGACTTTTGGTCAGCAGGCTCATCACCCCGCAGATCCTGCCCTTGATGCGCAGAGGCACGGCCACGGCCAAGCGCAGGGTCGGATCAAGGCTTTCCAGTTCCTTGGCTTCCGTGGCCAATTGTAAAAAACCGCTGTCCGCAGCCCGGCTGATCACGCCTTCCTCGTCCACCAGCAGGCAAAGGTTTTTTTGTGTGTCAAGCGGCAGGTTTTTTTCCGCTTCCAATTTCATCCGCGCCTGTTCGTTAATCAGGCAGACCGCACCCATGGGAAAGCCCGTCAGTTCCAGCACCAATTCCAGAATGTTTTCCAACAGTTGTCTGAGGTCCTGGCTCTGGCCGGCCATCGTGGAGATTTGATTCATGACGATAAAGGACTGGGACAGGGCTTCCAAATCCTGGGTGCGTTTGCGCACCGTGCCTTCCAGACGCTCATAGGCGTCGCTTAAGGCATGTTCCAATTTGACTTCCCTGGTAATGTCCTTGGAAATGGTCACCGTGCCCACCGGTTCGCCGTGGCTGCCCTTTTTGCGCAACAGGGAGATGGACATAAGCAACTCGGCCGGTTCGCCATCCTTTTTTCGGATCCTGGTGCGGATATTGCTTAGATTACCCTGTTCTTCCAGCGTATCGAGCAATTGAAAATAATGTTCTTCATTATCAAACATGACGGCCAGGGTTTGCCCCATTAGCTCACCAACTTGGTAACCGGTGATTTCTTCTGCCATTTTATTAAACCGGATAACCTTTTTCCCGGGATTGAGCACCCAAATGGCATCAGGGGAATAATTGAGCAAATCCGCTAAAAACTCGCTGGTTTGCTGCAACTCTTGGCGGGCATCTTCCAGGGCGCGGTTCTTGTCTTCCAGGGCCAGGTTGGCGTCAATCAGAAGCACTTCCCGTTCTTTGAGCAATTTGGAAATATGATCGAGTTTCTCATAGGTCCAGTTGATCTCGTCCTCTTTGGAAAAGCCCTCTTTGTCTTCAGCCATGACCCTACTCCATGCTGATGGTGATCTTCATGTTCAATAGCACCGGTTCCGCGTCAACGCAGGCCTTGGCATCATTGCCGGCTCCACCGTAGTCCCGGGCGAATTTTCAATCCACTATCTTTTCCAAGGCAATAACCCCTTCGTATTTATGACGAATGAGGCCTTGCACATTCAATTCCAGAATGGTGGGAAACCCCCTGACCAGATCAGGAAAGCGGTTGAGCATCCTGGAAGCCATGTACAACTGATCTCCTTTGGGCTTGCCGGCCGGGCCTGCCAGGGCGGGATCCTCGTCGTCCTCGTAGAGGTCAATCACCACAATGGTTTCCTTATCGTGATTGATGAGCGGCTGGAGCCGCCGGGCCTCCTCCAGCAGGGGCCGGCAATGACTGCACCAGGCCGTGGTCAGAATTATAAACGTTTTGGGCCTGAGGATGTCCTGTGAATCCACCCACTGTAGCCGGGCATTGCGAAGCCGAAAATTGATTTTTCCCTGGTTCACCTCGAACTGTTCCGTCCGGGGCCGGATGTCCTTGATGATCACGTCCGGGTCACGCCTTTTCAGCCCCACCAACACCAGCGTGCCGATCAGAAGAACCGCTGCAAGTGCTATCCCGGTACGGCGCATCACTGGACTTGGGTCCCCTGTTCCTGCTGAAACAACCAGGTTAATCTCATGCCTTCCAGCACCAGATCGGGCGCAATGGCCTCAATGGACGGGCATACGGGACTTAACATGCCGGCCCACCCGCCGGTGGCCACCACCTTGGCGGGGGTGCTGATCTCGCTTTTAATCATTTGCACCAGGTATTCCACTGCTCCGGCCGCGCCCAGTAAAATTCCGCAGCGCATGCTCTCCTCCGTATCCCTGCCAAAAGCATGGTGCGGCATTTTCAGCTCCACCCTGGGCAACAGAGAGGTCCCTTTGGCCAAAGCTTCTGCCGAAAGCAGGATCCCGGGCAGGATGGCGCCGCCCCGATAAGCACGATCAGGACCAACCACATCAATGGTTGTGGCTGTTCCGAAATCAACAATAATTACAGGTGCGCCGTAGCCGGCTACCGCGGCCACTGCACTCATGAGCCGGTCAGCCCCGACATTTTGCGGCGCATGATAGGCATTTTTAATGGGTAAAGGTGTATTGGCTTTAATGGTCAGCACGGGAACCTGAAGTACCTGGGCGGCCGCCAGTTCCATGTTGGCATCCAGTTCGGGCACCACGCTGGAAATCACCCCGCCTTCCCAGGAAGGCGGGCCCGGCAGGCCCCGGAACAGGCCATCAA
>CAYVTN010000036.1:0-4716 GCA_964454395.1 uncultured bacterium
AAAGGACTGGACAAAGCTGTTCAATTCAGGGTTGAATCCGCGGGATAGAATGGACTCTTTAATCTCGGCCGCAACCTTTTCCCATTCGGCCAGCGGGGCTTGAAAAGCTTTTGCTTGGGCCATTTTAATCCCCCGGTCCAGAGCCACCCAGCACATCAGTTTGGAATAGACAAAATGATTGGGTCCGCTGCGCATTTCCCATATGCCTGAATCCGGTTCTTTCCAAATTTGAATGACATAATTAACCAAGTCCCTGATCTTCTCCCAATCTCTCTGGTTCAGGGTTTCTCCATACCGGGTGGTTTCATAGAGGGCATTTATCAATTCCCCAAAGATATCATGCTGGTGTTGATTGGCGGCGGCATTGCCAATGCGCACCGGGCTGGAATCCTTATAGCCTGATAAATGCTGAAGCACTTTCTCTTCCAGATCGGCTTCCCCATGCAAACCGTACATGATTTTCAGGTGTTCCGGATCCTTGGCTTGCTGGAGAACCCCTTTAATCCAACGGCGAAAGGCGCGGGCTTCTTCCTCGTGTCCAAGATGAAAAAGAGCCTGAACCGTAAAAGCCGAATCTCTTATCCAGGCGTAACGATAATCCCAGTTGCGCAGGCCGCCGACGCGCTCCGGCAAAGAAGTGGTGGCCGCAGCGGCAATGGCGCCATTGTCCGGATTGGCCAGCAGTTTGAGCACCAATCCTGAACGAATAACCAACTCCTGCCAGGGCGTTTCCACCATGGAAAGCGAAGGTCGGGTATGGCGTGCCCAATGCTGCCAATAGGTTTTGGTTTGTTTTAAATAAGTCTCACATTGATCGGCACTCACCACCTGTTCTTCGTTGTACAGGAGCACAGCCCATGCCTGCTCCCCTGCTTTTCCGTGTATAAGCGCCTGGGCGCCCTGGTCTGTTATTTGCGGCGTTACCGGTAATTGCAAAAACAAATACTCCTGCTTTTCCGGATGAGCCGCCTTGAGCCCATGCGGAACAGAGGTTAAGCCGGGAGCCCATAGCCCGTAATACCAGCGCGGCTTAAAAGTCACATTCAGCTCCACTTCACCTTTCTCCCAACTTATTTTCCGGAAAAGAGCACGCATATAATGGTGATGTCCTTTTTTGTCCACCGGCATAAAATCAATAATGCTCACAATGCCTAAGGGGGTGGTAAAGGTGGTCTTAAGCATATTGGTATCGTCCTCATAAACCTGGATGGATTTATATTTAGTTACCGGTCGCAAGGAAAATTGCCCGCCCCCTTGTGGATCCAATAAGGCGGCAAATTGCGCCGGTGATTCCAGATAGGGGAAACACAACCAGTCCACCGACCCATCGCGGCCGATGAGGCCGCAGGTTTCCAAATTGCCCACAATGCCATAATCTTCAATATCTTTAAATACATGCTCCATCCACCCTCACCTCCCATGCACTAGGGCTCTATTAAGAGCCTCCCATGGCGCGCGGGTGTTTGCCGGCCTGCCAATGGGCTTCAATCTGTTCCAAACTGCGTCCTTTGGTTTCGGGCACCAGGAAAAAGGAAAAGAACCATGAGCCCAGCCCAACGGCGGCGTAAATCCAAAACGTCCCCGGCCTGCCCACAGCCTGAACCAAGGTTAAAAAGGTAAGCGCCACAATCAGATTGGCGCCCCAGTTGGTCACGGTGGCTGCACTCATGGCCAAACCACGTACTTTCAAAGGATAGATTTCCGAAATTAACAGCCAGAACACAGGCCCCAAGCCAATGGCAAAAGAGGCTACATAAACCATCAAGCTGGCCGTGGCCAATGTACCCATGGCCGGCAAGGTTCCGGCCCATTGAAAACAAGCCCCCAAGGCGAAAAGGCTCAGCGACATGCCCGCCGATCCGATTAAAAGCAAGGGCCGCCGGCCTACTCTGTCCAAGAGCAGCAAGGATACTGCGGTGAAGATCATATTGACCACGCCCACGCCGACGGTGGCGAAGATGGCGGCTGCCGACGATTTGATGCCGGCAAATTGAAAGATCATGGGCGCATAATAAATGACCGTATTAATCCCCGTAACCTGTTGTAATACGGCCAAGCCGATACCCACCATCAAGGCAGGTCGCAGGCTGGACTGGAGCAATTCCCGCCAGCCATGACCACCTTGTTTGGAGAGGCTGCGTTCAATTTCGCTGACTTCACCATCCACATCCGTGCCCTTGGCCCGGATGCGTGCTAAAACACGTCTGGCTTCTTGGCCTTGTTGTTTACTGGTCAGCCAACGCGGACTTTTAGGCATAAAGAGCATGCCTATCGCCAATACCGCCGCCGGGATGGCGGCCAGAGCAAACATGCCGCGCCAATCACTATTGGCCGCCAGGGCATAGCCCACCAAATATGAAACCACGATTCCAACCGTAATGGCCAATTGGTTAAATGACACCAGACCTCCACGAACGCGTTCCGGAGAAACTTCCGAAATATACATGGGCGCCGTAAAGGAAGCCACGCCAATGGCCATGCCAACCACCACCCGGCCGGCGATCAACCAGGCCACATCCGGTACTACGGCCGTGCCCAATGCCCCCAGGGCAAATACAAATCCCGCCACAATAATCACTTTCCGCCGGCCCCAGCTGTCGGCCAATTTGCCTCCCAGGGCCGCGCCGATGACCGCGCCCAGCAAAACAGCGCTTACCACAACTTCCTGCACCGTGGACGTTAGCGAAAACTCCTTGGCAATGAATAAGATGGCACCTGAAATCACGCCCGTATCATAACCGAAAAGCATCCCGCTCAAAGCGGACAATGCTGCCGCCACATAAATAAAAAATGGATTTTTTCCGCTTGTCTTCTCATTCGAACTTACCATGTGTCACCTCTCCCCTCTCTCACCGGCTTTGACCCATTTCATCTACCTGCTCAAGACCTTTAAAATCATGTCCTTTATTTGGACAACAGCTTAACTGCTTGTCTTATCATTTGATTGACATAGCCCCACTCATTGTCATACCAGCTCATCACTTTAACCAGATCCTTGTCAATGACTTGAGTCATAGTTAGGTCGATAATCGAGCCATAAGGATTCTGTACAATATCGGAAGATACAATTTCATCTTCCGTTACCGTAATGGCTTCCCGATAGCGCTCGCCCTTGGCTTCTTCTTTAAAAATACGGTTGACGTCCTCCACCGAGGTTTCCTTTTCGACCAACATGGTGATATCTGCCAAAGATCCGACCGGCACCGGTGCTCTTACCGCAACACCGTTAAATTTACCTTCCAATTCAGGCAAGACTTTGGTGGTGGCAATAGCCGCTCCCGTGCTGGTAGGTACCAGATTGGCTGCTCCAGCCCGGCCGCGCCGCATTTTTTTTGCAGGTGCATCGACCAAAGATTGGCTGGCGGTGTAGGCATGAATGGTGGTCATCCCGGCCTTTTTAATACCCAAATGGCGATTGATGATCTCCACCACCGGCGTGATACAGTTGGTGGTGCAACTGGCGCAGGAGATGGCTTGGATATCAGTGCTTACTTCCGGACCGGTTCCAAAAACCACGGTGGTCATTTCGGGACTATTGGTCGGTGCCGATAAAATGACGTGCTTGGCCCCGGCTTTCAGGTGTTTTTTCAAATCTTCTTCTTTGGTAAAGCGTCCGGTGCATTCCAACACCAGATCTATTTCCATAGTCTTCCATGGTAATTTTTCCGGATCTTTTTCACTTAAATAGGTGATGGTTTTGTTTTGAATTTGCAAAGCACTCTTTTGTACTTCTACCCGGTCTTTATAGCGGCCATAAACCGTATCATAATTGAGCAAATAGGCCACATTCTCGATAGGGACCAGATCATTGACAGCCACTACATCCAGGTCTTTTTGTTCCAATATAACTTTCAATGCAGCTCTGCCAATTCTACCCATGCCATTAATTGCAACTTTGCTCATACTGCACCTCCTTATTATTTCCTGAAATTTATACGCCTTAATATTTTGACCCGCTCGGGAGCCTTCTGCCACATAGTTTGGCCCCTTGTTATTGATGTCCTTCCCCTTGTCAGATATTTTAGGAAGTTCCGGGTAAAATGGTTGCTGGGATGAGGGCTATTCTTGGATAGAAGTAAACTGGCGCGCCTTTTTTAGACCGCAGTACCAGGACTTAAAAACCGTTGTCGACGGCCCTTGATTTCTCGTTCCCGTTTAAGAAAATTCGGCGGCCTATGCCCAAAAGCTTTAAAGGCAGCGTTCAATTGGACCCGCATAGACCATCTTAAGATCCCCTGCCATATCCTGCGCCAACCGCGGTTGGCCGGGGACTCGTCAGGCTTTACAAAGGCCCGATAAATGCCGGGCAGGGCCAGCACAAACCGTTTTTGGCCTTGGATCACTTTCCAACCCACGTGGAAGCGTTGACCTGGTCCGCAGATGATGAGGATGTCCAGTACCATCTCAGGTTTTTCAAACAGACCGGCAACAGCCTTCTCCAGCAGGCTGGCGATGGGGTTGGCGGCATAGGGATTTTGGCCATAACTTTCTTGAGGATGTTCCAGCGCATGCTTTACGCCCGGAAGATCGCGAACAGCAACGGTAATTGTATCCCCGCTGGCCGGCGGCGTTATGGGAGGATTGAGCCGTCGCCACAGCACAACCAGAATCCCGGCCGGCAGCAAGGCCGCAGGCAGTAGTGAAGAATGCATCAACGCAAGCAGGCCGTGGCTCCAAGAGAGATCCGCAAACCCGCTGTTCCATAAGGCAGCGGCT
>CAYVTN010000036.1:4726-13670 GCA_964454395.1 uncultured bacterium
AGAAATGCGATTAGTACTATGCGCGGGAAACTTTCCACGGCAAGTTGCCTGGCCAGCTGAAAAACATAACCCAGGATTGCCTTCAAATGCCGCCACAACACATCCCAAAATTCGGATTTCTGTTCGCTCCAACCGGTCAATGCTTTCCGTATCTTATCCAGCGAGGCATCGAGGCCGCCTTTGGCAAATTCCCGGAATTTCAGGGATAACCAAAAGAAAATAAAGACCTCCAGAAGTTCATCCGTGGCCTGCCGCTCGCCGCCTGCTTTGGTCTCCAACCTTGTGATAAACCGCTCCAGCCACTTGGGATTCCTTGCCCCCAAATAAGTCAGAATGCCGAGCAACAAATACTTGATGGACAAATTACCGGTATGATAATGAGTTCTGGCAAAGCGGCGGGCTGCCCAGGACATCCCTATTTTTTTCCACCATTTTGCTCCGTACAGGAGGTAGTCCATTTTTTCGACGACTTTCCGGGCGAACGCCTCGGCATTCTCTTGGTCGTCTACAATAAAGCCGGTGCGGCCATTCCGCACTTGGGCCGGCATGCCGCCGACATTGCGCACGATGGCCGTAATCCCCTGGTGCAAAGCCTCCATGATGTTGAATTCAAATCCTTCCCGGTGGCTCAATTGAAGGTAAACCATGGGAACGTGGAAAAATTTTTTCAGGAAAAACAATGAATTGAGCAGTTGATCGTCACGGGGCATGCGCACAATTTTGATGGAATCCGTCATGGAGCTCATCTCCTTGCGCACCCGGAGATCTTTATCGTAAAACCAATTAATCCATTCTTCCGGCAGTGGGCGGCTAAACTCGAAGTCCGGTCCGAAATACCGTTGGGCAAAGGCGTTCAGTAACTTGGCTTGGATGTAATATTCATGGTTCATGCCCTGGGCTTTTAACTGACAGAGGGTGTAAAGGGCATAAACATCGGGATCGTCGTTGGCTATATTGCCTTCCAGGACCAACTGGGGATTGAGTCTGTCGATCTTACGCTGCAATTCAGCCATACGGCGCCGTTCACGCCAGGTTGGACAAAGCCGGCTCTGAAGCATCTTCAGTTCCTCTTCCAACGGTCCCCGTTGAGATTGCAATTTCTTCTGCAGTAAATAAAAAGAATGGATGGCGTCCTCGTAAGCCTTGGCCGGATCAAAGCGGGCTTTTTGCAAAATAACCGGCCGTTCCAGGGAAAGCGGCGTCTGCCCGCCCTGGGCTTGAAGTATGCTGTTGAAGCGCCTCAGATAATAACGGACCAAAGGCTTGGTACGGGGTTTGTTCAAGCCGAACCAGTCACGGGCAGGATACATCTGCAGCATGCGGCCCTTGAATTTTTCAAAAACTTTTGGAATACCTTCTTTTTCCTGGAAAACCATAAGGTTGGCCGTCCTCACCAGTTTGGCCAAAAATTCTCCATAAGCAGCATTGGGCTGTCCGGGATCGTCAATTTTGCCGCTGTCCAACTGAATATGGCAGCGCCACAGCACGGGCAACTGCCGAAAAACGCGCAAAAAATATACCATCGGAGAAGGCTGGGGATCATCAACGAAGATGAACAGGTTTCTGCCCGCCTGTTTTTTAATAAAAGCCTTTATCCGTTTTTCATTGTATGCATTAAAATCAAGGAGGGTAAGTTTGTCTTCGGCTGTCAGAGGCTCCTCACTGACGCCTTGTAAGTTGTTGTGGAATTTTTTAGTGACCAGATAAGGATTGGTGCCTGGTTTGGGCTGAATAACCAGCCAATGCACATCCACGCCCAGTTCCTTCAGATAGCGCAGGCGCAATTGGCGCACGTTTTCATGACGCATAATGGCCACGCCACCGGCGAAAGTGGCTGTATTGATATATACCAGGGACATGTTCAATTTAATATAAAGTCTGGCAATGGCCCTTAGCGCCAAAAAATAGAACAGACCAAATTCTTTCCGGTAATCCGTGTTGTCGGCCAAAGGATGAACATACATTTCATCAGTGTGAGGATTAATATAGGCTTTTTCCGCCACCAAATACAACGCCTCCCCTGCCGCCCGGGCGGCATCCGCAGCGGTTTGACATTGGTCAAAGGGGTTGGTGGAAGGCTCATTTCCGGAGGCATAATCAGGCAGATCATTGGGATAAAAGGTAACCGTATCCGTGTGCCAGAGGGCGCTGCGCAAGGCTGCGGTATCGATGCCATCAGGTAAATTCAGCAACCCGGCCGCATCGATGCGTACCTGCACGCCCAGGTTTTGCCCGAGCGCCTTGCGCACTTGCCGCATTTCTCCGAGAATCGCTCTTTGCAGCCTTCCCGGAGACGGCAGGGCTGTCTCCCAGGTCACCATCCGGTTTTCAGGCTCCCTGGACACCGGAGGCTCATCCTGGCGTTTCAACGCATATTGCAGTTTGCCTACCTCTTGATTGTAGTTGATGCCCAGGTAGAATTTAGAGGCATTTAAATCATCGTCCTTACTGAAAGCCAGGGAGGCCAGGGCCTTATCCCTTTCTTCCCGGTTCTTTTGCCGCCACACCCGGAGGCCGGATAATATCGCTTTGACTTGCAGAAAAATACTGCTCCATGTCCAGGTTTGCGCCTGCCGGGCCTTGCGGACCGTCTGATCATAGGATTTTTGATTTTCAAACCAACCCATGAAGTACGCCCCCACTTTTTTAAAGACAACAGGAGCATGTTGTATCCCAGCAAGCGTGCGATGGCCCACCATCACTATCAAATGCGCGTCTTTTGTGTTTTCCGAGAAGACTTTATAACCCTTAGGCGGTTGGCTTATTCCTCCGGCGGGTGCCTGTGCCCAAGCCGGTGTCTGCCAAGTTCTCAGTCCCAGGGCAGTCAAATCCGGCAAATAATCATGCAGGTTTACATGTTTGAATTTGGCCAAAGCAGCCTGATACAGTGCAAAGATGCGAAGTGTATTGCCGCCTTTTTGCAGGCTGTTTCTGGTGGCCAGAACAGTCTGATTTTTTTTCAGCAATTTTTCAACGGGCATGGGGCGGTTTTGCAGGATGTCAAAATAGGGATTGACCACGTTCGTTCTGCTCACACGGGGACGGACGGAAAGAAAGGAAATATTTCTGGCTTCGAGGGCTGCTTCCACCTGCCTGCGATGAAACCCGCCGGTAATCATAATGGCGCTCTGCCTGCCGGTTTTGGCCATCCAGTCGTCCAGATTGGCCACGAAGCAACGGCTGCGTTCATCGGCCATCTGATAAAAGTCAAAAACCTGATCGAGTGCCTGGTCCAGGGCTAAAGGTTCATCGGGCATCATGCCGGTCCGATCAGGTGCTTGCCGGTTAAGAAAAGCAAGACACCGTGCCATGCGGTAATCGTCCCGGTGGCGCCTGAATTCATCCACTTCCGCCGGAGTGGCTGATATATTGACCAGTTTCTCAATCATATCCAGACGCCGGCCCCATTGGTCAGCCTCTTTTTGCGCCTCCGCGGTATATAACTGCGCCCGCAGCCGGTCATCCAGTTGACGCAAGGCCGTGTTGAGTTCTTCGTTGGCCGCGGGTGCGGTTGGATGGGAATTGAGGTTGGCGATGCCAAATGCGCTTGTATCCACGCCAAGATACCGGGCTGTTTTTTGGAGCTGTGCCGCATAGGTATAAATATCCATTTTACCCTGCCGGTAGGCTTGCGCCCACTTCTCCAAAGTTTCCAACCGTCCCCTAAAAAGGCCGTCCTTCACTTCGTTCAAACGATTCCGCAAATCCATAACCAGGCCCTGGGTTTCGGAATTCAAAAAAGCGCGCACGGTTTTTAAACTCTGCCGGTAGAGCGGTGCGGATTCCAGACCTACGGTGATCATGGGCTTGGCGCTGTTGGCGGCTAGATAATCCGCGCCGGTCAGGCGGCCTTGCCGCATGAAAAAATCAGTGACTGTCTTTCTGATGGCAGGATCAGGAAAATCACGAAATACGTGGTAATCAATAGTCCCCCAGGCGCCTTCCTGGGCCACCAGTTGAATTCCATAATGCTGATGGAGATAATTGAGGATATGGAGGATATTTTTTTGAACTCCATAATTGCAGTGCAGATCCTGGATAAGCACCACGGTTTTGGAACTGCCTTGAAAGGACGATTGGACGATGCCCCATTTATTGGGCATAAGAAGATGGTCACCATGAACTATTATGGCATGGCCATTGGGTATGGTCACAGAAACAGTGGCAAGGTCAAAAGACCAAACAAAAGTTGGCAAAAGCAACGCCAAGGTCAGGCCTAATGCCATAATTCTTTTAAATGCAATCAATAACAACACCCCCACACCAACCACTACAATTACTGAAATACACTACTATATACCTAAACAAATCAAACTCATTTTTCAAATCAATTCGCAGATTTTTTGATAGAATTATTATTTTTATGAAGGATAATGTTTTATTTTAATACGGTGTAAGGTCTTTAAATAATAAGCTTTATTTTCAAGTAAAAATCAAATGTTATCAAAGGAGGTTAATTTTAAAAATAGTATCGTCATGGCATCACGTATTTGGATGCGAGCTAGAGTTTGTAAAATCGCAGGATTTGGAACTGGAACTTGCCGATTGAATGACCAATAGTACACCTGGTCGTCCAAACAACTTTTTACAGCCGGTTTAATAATAATTGATGACCCTTTCCCTCCAGTCATCCAAAGGTGTCCAAATAATGTTTTACTATCCAGCCTGCCCATGATGAACACACTGAAATACTCCATCAAGAGTACGGCTAAAAAAACTTTAAAAGGAGGTTTTTAAATGAAGACACGTCAATTGGGCAAACAAGGATTAACCGTTTCAGCCATTGGTCTGGGATGTATGGGTATGTCCGATTTTTACGGTTCCAAGGATGATCAGGAATCAGAGGCCACCATTAAACGTGCATTGGAGCTGGGCATTAATTTTCTCGACACTTCCGATATGTATGGACCCCATACCAACGAACAATTGGTGGGCCGTGCTATTCGTGGACGCAGACAAGAAGTTGTTTTGGCGACCAAATTCGGCATTGTACGTTCTGCGACCGATCCCAATGTGCGCGGTGTGAATGGCCGGCCCGAATACGTACGCTCTTCCTGCGATGGCTCGCTGAAGCGATTGGGCGTGGATTATATTGACTTGTACTACCTGCATCGGGTGGATCCCAAGGTCCCTATTGAAGAAACCGTGGGCGCCATGTCGGAATTGGTACAAGCCGGCAAAGTCCGTTACCTGGGATTATCGGAAGCAGCACCCCAGACCATTCGCCGGGCTCATAAGGTTCATCCTCTTTCCGCGCTCCAAACCGAATACTCTCTATGGAGCCGCGATCCGGAAAAGGAAATCCTCAGCACAGTACGGGAATTGGGCATTGGGTTTGTGGCCTATAGTCCCCTGGGCCGCGGTTTTTTGACGGGCCGGTTTAAAAAGATGGATGATCTGGAACCCCAGGACTTCCGGCGGGCCACCCCCAGGTTCGAGGAAAAAAATTTCAATAAAAACCGAAAGCTGGTGGAAGCACTGGAAAAAATTGCCGCACGTAAAGACCTCACCCCGGGCCAACTGGCCCTTACCTGGGTTTTGGCACAGGGCGACGATATTGTGCCCATCCCAGGAACCAGGAGACGCACTCATCTTGAAGAAAATGCGGTTTGCTCTGAGTTATCCCTAACGGCTGAGGAACGCCGGGAAATCGAAGCTGTCATGACGCCCGAGGCCGTGGCTGGGGCCAGGTATCCTGAAGCGGGCATGAAAACGGTCAATCTATAATTTCCATTGCATAGTAGATGTGAAATAAAAAAGGCTTGGACTTTTTCCAAGTCTTTTTTATTTTCCGGCATCCTTATAAGTCCGATTCTGCCGAACCTAGGAATATGAGGCGCTTTTATAATGAAGAAAATACATCAAAAGTGAACTGCCTGCCTCCAGGGCTATGGAGAAAGAGCCATGCCTTGGCATGGCTTGTTTTCTCCATCCTATTGATAGGCGTCACGTTATTGGTCAACACCTCATCCCAAGCCGGCATTGTCTGGCAAAACAATGGTGAGGTGGTGGTCAATGCGGCCGGAGATCAGCTTTATGCTAAAAATGCTTATGACTATAATGGCGGTACGGCTATTGGTTGGGAAGATCACCGCAACGGCCGGGCTGATCTTTATGCCCAGCGCTTGGACAGCAATGGCCAGGCGCTGTGGACAAGCAATGGTGTATTGATATGTAATGTCATCAATGATGTAACCGTAACCTTTGACATGACCTATGATGCCGGCAATGGTGCCTATCTGGTATGGTCTGACAAAAGAACAGAAGCCAACATTTATGCGCAAAGGGTTGATAAAAACGGCAATGTGAGATGGGGCGCCAATGGCACTGCCATTTGCACGGTGGCCGGGAACCAATTGGAGCCCGTTATCGTTTCCGACGATAATGGCGGTGCCATCATGGCCTGGAATGATTTCCGTGCCACCAATCCCGGCATTTATGGGCAACGTATCAGCAGCAATGGCAATTCCCAATGGGGGGCCGATGGAATTGTCCTGGCTCAGAGTTTCTATTACAACACGCCCAAAATGGTCTCTAACGGGAGTGGCGGCGCTTTTATTTGCTGGCAGGACAGCACCGTTGATGGTGATATAAGAGCTCAACAAATCGATAGCAACGGCATTCCTCAATGGGGAGCTTCGGGTATAATTGTTTGCAATGCCAGCGGAGGCCAGGGCTCGCCGTCTATGGTTTCCGATGACAATGGTGGTGTCATTATTTCCTGGGCTGATGACCGCGACGGCACGGTGGACTATTATGCTCAACGGGTGGCTGCCGGCGGATCCGTGGTATGGGCGGCCAACGGCGTACCCGTCTCCAAGACCCCTTGGTCAATTTTAGATCCTGTCTTAACACCCGATGGCGCGGGCGGTGCTTTTTTGGGATGGCTGGAAAACCGGGTAGGTGTTTACAATGTCTATGCCCAGCACATCTCACATGATGGCACCGTGCAATGGCCTACTTTCGGCACCAGCCTCTGTGATGATCCGGCCGGCCAGGTCCGCTTGGCCATTGCACCTGACAGCAATGGCGGTGCTTTTTATGCCTGGTCTGATTACAGCGAAAGCGGCGGTTATTCTGATGTTTACATCCAGGAACTTGATGCCAGCGGAACGCCCTTACTGCCTCATAACGGCTCCGTCCTGTGCAATGCCGTTGACAATCAACCATGTAATATGATGGTTGCCGCAGAAACAAGTAATGCCATTCTGGTTTATCAAGATCGTCGTACAGGGGCAACAAACGCTTACGACATTTACGCCCAAAAAATAGACGCCTGGCCGACCTTCACCCCCACCAATACCGCTACCCCAACCGTTACGCCGACCATGACACCCACCGTCACCCCCACGGCCACGGTCACTCCCGTATCCCCCCCCTCTGGAATATGGAACACTTTTCTGGGCGGCAACCAGGTTGACAACGGCTACAGTATTGCAAGGGACAACAGTGGTCATATTTATATTTGCGGAACTTCGGATTTCAGTTGGGGTTCCCCCATCCGCAGTTATACCTCTTATATTGATACTTTCGTGGCCAAACTTGACAGCAACGGCACATTACTCTGGAATACCTTTTTGGGCGGTAGTGGAAGGGATACAGGCATGGCCATTGCCGCGGATACGAGCGGCAATGTTTATATCTCCGGCACGTCCGACGCCAGTTGGGGTTCGCCCCTTAATCCCTTAAGTTCAGGATCAGACGGGTTTTTGGTCAAGTTGGATACTGATGGGACGCTGCTATGGAACACGTTTTTTGGAGGCACCGGGGATGACATCGTTTCCGGGATAGGCCTGGACGCGAGCAATAATATTTACGCCGCCGGCACTTCCAGTGCAACATGGGGATCACCCATCAGACCCTTCAGTGCCAATAACGACATTGTGGTGGTTAAATTTGCCGGCAACGGCACTTTATCCTGGAACACTTTTATGGGATCAAGCGTGGTCAATGAGACGCTTTCAGACATGGACGTGGATAGCAGCGGCAATGTCTATATCGTCGGAACCGGGTTTGACGGCTGGGCTACTCCCGTACGCGCCTACAGCAGTGGCGCTGATATTCTAGCGGCCAAACTGGATACCAATGGAGCATTGGCATGGAATACTTTCTTGGGAAGCTCCGGGGCTGATTATGGCTATGGTATTGCCGCCGACACCAGCGGCAATGTTTATGTATGCGGACGTTGTTCCGGAACCTGGGGGGCACCCATCAACCCTTGGTATTCCGCTTATGATGGTTCCCTGACAAAATTAAACAGCAATGGATCGTTACAGTGGAATACTTTTTTAGGCGGCGGCCTTTCCGACAGCTGTACCGATGTTACCGTTGATACAAGCGGCAATATTTATGCGCTGGGCGTTTCAGGCGGAACTTGGGGATCACCAATAAACCCTTATGCTGCCGCGGATGACACCTTTGTGGCCAGACTTACCAATGACGGCAACCTCACCTGGAATACATTTTTAGGCGGAGATTCGGATGACAACGGCACCTCCATTGTCACCGACGGAAGTAATAATATCCTTATTGCAGGTTATTCAAGTTTGACCTGGGGATCTCCAATACGTGCTTATACGGCTAATATTGATGCTTTCGCGGCAAATCTTTTTGATTCCGGAGGAGTGACAACCACAACAACTTACACGCCTACTAATTCTCCCACTTATACCCCAACGCCTACAGCAACACCAACTTTTACACCAACCGCCTCTCCCACCTTTACCCATTCTCCCACCGTCACGCCCACCTTAACGGATACACCAACCCATACACCCACAGCTTCGTGCACGCCCACTCATTCGCCGACGGCCACGCCAACATTCACCTTTACAGTCACTGATACGCCGACCAGCTCCCCGACCTTCACCCATTCGCCTACTAATACCCTGACCGCTTCTCCTACTTTCACTCATTCACCCACCGTTTCACCCACGTTTACCCT
>CAYVTN010000037.1:0-8588 GCA_964454395.1 uncultured bacterium
TGAATTATCTACGCGGGACGCGTAGATAATTCAGACTAGAGCCTCTTATCCAGCTTCGCTGGGTTAGTAACTTAGAGTTGAAATTCGTCTCAAAATGGCAACGAAATCTCGCCGCAAAGGCGCCAAGGTCGCAAAGGAAAGCGATATTCTGTTTAAAAGGAATTGTTTGCGAAAAAACGTTGCGACCTTGGCGTCTTTGCATAGGTCATTTAAGCCGTAGGGGCACGGCGCGCCGTGCCCCTTGCACACGCCGGACAGCACATACAGAGTAGGGGGGGTTGAAACCCGCCCCTGCACGCACTGTGGATGGTACGCAAAGTAGGGGCGTATGCAATACGTCCCTACGGCGTGTACTGATCACGGTCATTAACGAGGTCATGCCATGCTATTTTCACAACCGCTCTTCATTTATATCAGTCTGATACTGGTGCCGGTGATGATTGTTCTGGTGTTCTGGCTGACCTGGCAACGGCGCCGCGATTATCAAGCGCTGGGCAATCCGGCCATGGTGTCCAGAATGCTGGCCGGCTTTCCCAAAGCCCGCCGGGGAATCAAAGCCTTGCTGCTCATGTCAGGGCTGCTGCTCATGGCCCTGGCCCTGGCCGGTCCGCAATACGGCAGCAAGATGGTGGAAGTTCACCGCCAGGGCGTGGAAATCGTCATTGCCCTGGACGTCTCCAAATCCATGCTGGCCGAGGATATCAAACCCGACCGTCTGGACCGGGCCAAGCAGGAATTGCAGGCCTTGATCGATCAATTGCAGGGCGACCGGGTAGGGGTGGTGGCCTTTGCCGGCCAGGCGGTGATGGCTTGTCCCCTGACCACTGATTATGATGCCGCCAAAATGTTTCTCAGCTATCTGCGCCCCGAGCAAATTCCGGTGCCGGGCACCAATATCAGTGATGCCATCCAAACCGCCGTCACCATGTATGGCCAGGGCACGGAAGGCTATCGCGTCCTGGTCTTGCTCACCGACGGCGAGGATCACAGTCATCGGCTGATGCAGGCAACCGAGGCTGCGAAAAAAGCGGGCATTAAACTGCTCTGTATTGGTTTTGGCTCCACCAGCGGGGAGCCGATTCCCATCAAAAACGATCAGGGCGCGGTTGTGGGCTATGTCAAGGATGACCATGGCAAAACAGTGGTGAGCCGTTTGGACCAGGCCACACTGAAGAAGATCACGGCCATCACCAAGGGGGTTTATCTTCCGGCTCAACAAGGGCAATTGGAGGCTGACGTGCTGGCAGAAAAAATAGACCAGATGCAAAAACGGGCCATTTCCTCGGGGCAATACGGCGCCAGTGAAGACCGGTTTCAATTTCTGCTGCTGCCGGCCTTGCTCCTGCTGTTGCTTGGGTTCTGGGTGCCGTTTAAGAAGCATTCCTGGCTTTTGCTGCTCCTGCTGGTGTGGGGCGCGCCATCACAGCTCATGGCAGGCACCGCGGAAAAAGTCAATCAAGGCAACCATGCCTATCGCCAAGGCCACTTTGACAAAGCCTTGAACCGCTATCGCGACGCCCAGATGGCCAGTCCTGACAACAGCATTGTTAATTACAATCTTGGCAATGCCCTGCAACAAAAAAAGGATTATGAGGAAGCGGATAAAAGCTACCACAAGTCCTTGCAGGGCAAGGATAAAAAAATCCAGGCCAAAGTTCATTACAATCTGGGCAACAATTATTTTGCCCAAAAAAAATATGCCGAGGCGGTTGAACAATATAAACAAACATTGAGGCTCGATCCCAAGGATGAAGACGCATTATACAACCTGGCCCAAACCCTGTTGGTGATGAAGCATCCTGAAATGCAGAAAAAGCAGGATGACAAACAAAAAAAACAGAAGCACTCAGGACAGTCGTCCAAGCATCAGGCCCGGCAGGCTCAAGCAAAACAGCAGGACAAACAAAAAGACAAGGGCAAAAACAGCCAAAAAGCGCAGCAAGCTTCCAAAGGCCCTGATGACAAAGGCCGGCAGCAGGCAGGCAAGCAGGCCCGGGACCAGGACAAACAGCAGGAGGCCCCGCCCCTGCCCAAACCGGGGGAGATGAGCCGGGAGGACGCCAAGAACCTGCTCGATTCCATTCGGGAAGCGGAACAGCAAGCCCAGGCCCGGCGACAAAAAAAACAAGGGCAGCAGGTCAGGCAAAAAGGCCAACCCGACTGGTAGCAAAACATTGCGGCCAAACCCATGGTTATGAGGTATAATGCAGGCTTGGCCAAACGGCAAGGGCGCAGTAAACATGATGCTCTGCCAAACACACCATCATTCGCCTGTCAAGGCAGGTAAAGGATAAAATGTCGCAAACACCTATTAATTTAAAAATGATCATCGGCGTCATGTTGTTAAGCCTGTGGGCCGGCTGGGCGGGCGCCCAGGAGTTGTCCATCTCAGCCAGTGTCAGCCCGCAGCAGGGCGCGGTAGGCCAGCAACTGCGGTTGGTGGTTAAAATCGAAGGCAAGGCCAATGTGCGCGGCGAACCGCAGCTTCCGTCCTTGCCGGACTTCCGGGTTTACGGCGGCGGACGGTCCTCCAATTTCTCCTTCATCAATGGACAGGTTTCCTCCTCCCTGTCATTTACCTATGTCCTGGTGCCCCAAAAAGCAGGTCAATTTACGGTGGGGCCGATTAAGATCGAGCAGGGCCATAAAGTTTACAGCACTGCTCCCATTACCCTGAACATCAGTGGTGGCCATGCCCAGGCAGCACCGCCGGCCAACCTCGCCCAACCGGGTCAGGTGGCGCCCCAACGGAGCGCTCCACCCAGGGGCAGTACCCGCGAAACCAGAACCGAGCCCCTGTTTATTACCACCAGCGTGGACCGGAAAAAAGTCTATGTCAACCAGGCCGTGACCCTGAGCTTTAAATTTTTCCGGCGTGTGCCCATCCTAAACCAGCCCCAATACCAGCCGCCTGTGACCAATGGCTTCTGGTCGGAAGACCTGCCGCCGCAAAAGACCTACGTGGTCCACATCAAGGGCTATGACTATGAAGTCACGGAAATCCGGACCGCCTTGTTTCCCACCACTACCGGAGAGCTGACCATCTCGCCGGCCACGGTGGTGGCTGCGGTGCAGTCTTCCAGTCAGCCCGGCAATGATCCCTTTGGGGATTCTTTCGGGGATAGTTTTTTTAGCGGCTTTTTCAACCGCGCCCAGCAAGTGCAATTAAAATCCAAGCCCATTACCGTCACGGTGGAGCCCATCCCTGCCAAGGGCCGGCCCCGGGATTTTACCGGTACCGTTGGCCAGTGGTCCATGTCGGCCAAACTGGACCGTAAACAGGCCAAAGTGGGCGATGCAGTGACCCTGGAAGTAAGGATTTTCGGGGAAGGCAATATCATGGCCGTGGGCAAACCGCAACTGCCCGCGCTGACAGGGTTTAAGACCTACGAGACCGTGTCTTCCTCGGAAGTGCAAAAGCAGCAGGGCAAAGTGAAAGGGGTCAAAATTTACCGTACCCTGCTGAGGCCTCAAGTTTCAGGCAATTTGACCATTCCCGAAATTAGCTACAGTTACTTCAATCCGGCCTTGAAAAAATTTGAGCGCATTACCGTGCCGTCGCTGAATCTGGAAGTGGCGCCGGGCGACCAAAAAGCCCTTTTGTCCCAAACCACCGGCGCCTTGGCCGGTAGCGAGGCCGCTGGTCCGGGCGTGAAGGTCATTTCCAAGGACATCCGCTATTTAAAAACCGATTTCAAACTTATAAAAAGGAACAGGGCGCCGCTACTGGCGATGTGGATGGTGGGCTTTGGTTTGCCGCCCCTGGTGCTGTTAGGCCTTTGGGCCTGGCGGGGCCGCCAGTTGCGGCTGGCCAGTGATCCCCGCTATGCACGCAAGTTGGCGGCAGACAAGAGCGCGCGCCGGGTATTTAAACAGGCCCAGCAGGCATGGCATAAAAAAGATCCCAAAGGATTTTACACCCATCTCCCGGCGGCTTTAACCGGCTACCTGGCCGATCAGCTGGGGTATTCCCGCGGCGGCATTACCCAGCGCGACCTATTGCAGCAGTTGAAAAACCGCCAAGTGTCCTCCGCGATCACGGACAATCTGGCAGCCCTGCTGGATGAATGTGATTATGCCCGCTTCGCTCCGGGCCAAGGAGATACCCTGGAAATGGAGCGTCATTTAAAACAGGCGCAGCAGCTGTTGCACAGCTTAATGAAGGCCTTAAGCCAGGAGAAAAAAGCATGAAGAAAATTTTTACGGTTTTGGGATTAGCCTTAGGGCTTTTTTGGCCGATAATAGGACAAGCAGCCGAGGGGCAGCAGCATGCCCTGCTTCAGGAAGCCCGCCAAGCCTATGATAAAGGGCAGTTTGACAAGGCCGTGGCTGATTATCAGCAGCTTCTGGAAAAGGGCTATGACAACGGCGCGCTTTACTATAATGCAGGCAATGCGGCTTTGAAAGCAGGCCATTTGGGAGAAGCGGTGGGTTTTTACCGCCGTGCGGCCCGGCGTTTGCCTTGGGACGACGATGTGGAGCATAACCTGGAATTCGCCCGAAGCCTGGTCAAGCAGCCGCCGGTCAAATCCGGACCGTTTGATATTTTAATCAACAAGATTTTTATTAAGATCAGTCCGGCCCAATGGACTTTCCTGGCGCTGGTGGCTTATGGGTTACTCATGGTCAGTCTCGGTTTTTTAATCCTGACCAGAGCCCATCATGCCGCCTGGAGTTGGACTGCTTCGGGTTTGGGCCTGCTGTTTATGGTCCTGGCCGTACTGGCGTCCATGCGCATATTAATAGAGAAGAATGTCAAATGGGCGGTGGTTATTACCAGCCAGGCGGAAGCACGCAATGGGCCGGCCCGGGATTACCAGGTGGGCTTTACCATTCCCGAAGGCAGGGAAGTACGCATCCTTGGCCGGGAAGGGAATTGGCGGGCTGTGGGGCTGCCCCAGGAAGGATACAAAGGCTGGGTCAAAGCCAATGAACTTTGGGAAGAATAAGTTGCCAAAGTTGAGTCAATAAAATTATTCCTGTTAGGGGCGGGTTTCAACCCTCCCTACGATTATCCAAGCAACATGCGACTATCTGCCGACACAGAATCCCGGGGATTATTGGGAGAAAGGATTGACAGACAGATGCTAAAATGGGTTTCAGCAGCACTTCTGACCGTGATGATTTTTCCCCTGGCCGCACGGGCTGACCATCTGATCCGCATCAATGAGCCGGCAGAAGTGGTCAAAGGCCAGACCTATGAAGATGTGGTGGTGATCAACAGCAATGCCGACATCCAGGGCCGCGTCAGAGGTAATTTGATGGTACTCCACGGCAGTGCCAATTTGGACAATACGGCTTATATCGGCGGAGATGTCATTTGCCTGGCAGGCATCATCAATGCCCAACCGGGCGCCATGGTGGTGGGTTCCAAAGTCCAGATCGGAGGCGTCATCGGGTGGCGGGCCTTGCCGTTTTTTTTCATCGGCAAATTGCTGCTGCTGGGGTTTCTTTGGAAATTGGTAACCGCAGTGATCCTGTTGGGACTTAGCATTTTCATGGTGCTCATGTGGCCCCATCAGATTGCCTATGCTGCCGAGGAGGCATCCCAGGATTTGGTTAAATCCAGCCTGGTGGGCGTGCTGGCCATTTCCATCCTGATTCCCCTTAGTGTGGGATTTGCCGTCACCCTGTTTGGGCTGCCTATCTCTTTGGCCATTGCGGTCTTTGTACTGGTTGCATCCTGGTTCGGCATTGCCGCCATTTCATATTTGATAGGCAGCAAATTTTCCACCAAGTTTTCACCGCTGTTGTGCATTATTGTCGGTTTCATCATACTGAAATTCATCCACTTTGTGCCGTTCATCGGTTCCGCGCTTTACTTCATCGCCATTCTGCCGGGACTGGGCGCTATTCTCCTGACACGCTTTGGGACCAACAAGCCCTGGCTCAGTTCAGGCAAGGCCAGAGGTCCCAAAGTCAAGTAAGCCCTTCCGTTGCTTCCTCAAATAATTTCTGCTGCTGAAAGATCATCTCCGTATCCTAAATCCACCGTCAAATTTTTATTAGCCTACCCACCTTTGACCAATTTTCTTTTTCGGGCTTAAATGAGGACTCGGCACACGCCGACAGCGAGGACTCTCCTAAGCCCTGCGGAAAACCTTTGGGAGCAGGGGTGATGTCCTGCGGTCTCCTCAACCCGCAGCGGCAGGGAACGTGTCCAAAGCCCGAAAAAGCAAATTAGCCCAAGGTGCGCTTCCGGCTTGGCCGGTGTGGACACGCAAGAGACCTGAGTAGTTACAAATCATCTGCGCGAAAAGCGCAGATCCCGCTGGTACAGCACCTGACCTCAACCTTCACGCAGGAAATAATAAACTTCTTCTCCCTGCATCAACATGCCCGCCATTTATTGCAGATGTTTGACGGACCGCTTTTTTTTGAGCGTGCTGTTTTTTTCTAAAGTTTTTAATGGCCACTCCGTAAATGAATAAGACGAAACAGAAACGTCGCCAATTATTTTTATCAAACCGGAAAAGGCGGCGGACCATACCGGGCTGTCGAACGGTACCAAAAAAGGAGGATTAAATGTCAGAACAGGTTAAAACCAAACGAAGTATCATCACCATGTTTGTACTCAGCAGCTTTTTACTGGTGTTCCTAATCGGGACCGGCATGAATACGGCCTGGGCAGCAAAAGCCAGTGTCCAACACAAAAAGAGCGTCCACCACAAAAAAAGTGTTCGCCACAAAAAAAGGGCCGGCAAACGCAAGGTAGCCCGCACGCGCGAAGACATGATACTGGAATCGGAGATGAAAGCCATCAAGGAAGCCCTTGCGACTAAAACCGATCAGGAAAACACGGAAAAGTTCGCCAGCAAAGCTGAAAAGGAATTACAAAAAGCCACGGACTCCGCCAACGAGGCCAGAAGCATGCTGGAAAAAGCCAATACCGGCATGACCGAAGTCTCAAGCGCCAAGGAGGCGGCGCTGGCGGCAATTCAAAGGGCACAAGCCGCTGCTGATGAAGCACGTGCCATGGCGGACAAAGCCAAACAGGATGCCAAAATGGCTTCTCTGGAAGCTTCGACTTATGTGCAACTCCGGGCTGATGCCAAGAAGGAAGTAGAGAGAGCCGCATCGCGGGAAGACGCAGCCCAGAAAGTCTTATCAGGAGCTCAAGCCAAGGAAGCCTATTACCGGAATCTGGTCAAACGCCGGATGCGTAATGCGGAAGATTTTTACTACATTGCCGCTGCGGCCATGAAAAAAGGCGGCAATGCCCAGGCCCTCGAATTTGCCGTCAAAGCCAAAGCGGAAATGGAACAGGCCAAGATTGCTGAAAACGAAGCGGCTATCCGGGCGGAGGCCACCAAGGCGGCGGAAAAAGTGGTGGAAGCCCGCCGCGAGGCCACGGCTGCGGCCAAGATCAAATCCAGCTCCCTGGCCAAACTGCTGACTATTTCCAAGGGTATTGCTTCCGGACTGGAGGAAGCCTACAAGGCCGCCAAACTTTCTTCCGCCGCTGCCCTGAAAGTATTGTCCGAAACCAAGGATTTTGCCTCGGCCAAGGATGACATTTTGGCATATGCCAACAAAAAAGTGGAATCTTTGACCGACATCAAAACCGCTGCTGAACAAAGGGAAACCCTGGCCAGCGCTGCCGCAGAATCCGCGCGAGCTGTTGTGGCGGCCAAAGCCAAGGCTCAGGCCGAAGCTCAGGCCAGGGCCAATGCTGCCTTGTTGTCAGCTAAAACAGCAGTTATCGGCGATGCCGCGACCGAACCGGCATCAACCGATCAAGGGACAACGGAGGCGCCGGAATCAAGCGGGGCACCTTCCCAAACAAGCGCAGCCAAATCAGCGCTGACCCAACCGGCGTCAATAAAACCCATACCGGGCGCAATGCCTGTAGCCCATTAACATGGCGCGCGGCCGGCAACCTGCTTTGTTGGCGGCGCATAAAGATCATTGATGGTTAATGCGCTTTGTCCCCGGAGAAGAGCAACTTTGCCTTCCCCGGGGATGGCGTCTTTTTTTCGTGAAACAGACGAGCAAACCGCGTTCTCATACCGGAGGATCAAGGCTGATGAGATTTCGGAAAAAACAGAAAAAATCCTCTTCCCGTTGGGTCTTGATCCTCATTCTGCTTCTGTTGCTGGCGGGCACAGGGGTGATCACTTTTATCAAGTTTCCTTACCTTAAACTAAACCTATTCAGCCTATTAAATATTGAAAGCATCGACACGCTTACCGCTGCCAAGCAGGCAGGCCGTCTGGCCTCCGGCGAGCCTGCGGCTCCAGGCGGAGCGAATGTCAAACAGCCGGTGGAGCAAAAAGTCAAAGAAGCTGCCGCCAGCCGGACAGGCACTTCAGCCTTCGGCGAGTCCGAGGCCCGGGCCAAAGCAAAGGCGAAAAAACTGGCAGTGCAAAAAGCCAAAGAAGCAGCTTACTATGCGGGGTTGGCAAGAGAGGAAGCCAAGCACGCCGCCCAAGCAGCGCGCAAAGGCCAATACACCAAATCCGAACATGCGGCTTCCCTGTCCGCCGAAGCTTCACAGCAGGCGGAGCAGCAGGCAAACAGCGCCGCGCTTCAAGCCGGCGAGCTCTACCACCTGGTGGAGACGCGCACGATCACCGGCGTGACCTCCA
>CAYVTN010000037.1:8598-13633 GCA_964454395.1 uncultured bacterium
AGTTGCCGGAGACGGTATCTTCAGAAGATCGCGCTTCAAGCCGGCGAGCAGCCGGAAAAAGAAAGCGCCTCCTCCGGGAAGTCTGCACCCCATGCCAAAACAAAAATGCAACCCAAAGCCGCGGTTATCCAGCATGCCAGAGCTGCCATCACCTACGCCCGGCAGTCTGAAAACGCCGCCAAGACGGCGGCCACTTATGCCCAGCAAACACATTTGGAGTCCATTGTACCGGCTGTTGCTCAAGCAGCCCAACAGGCTGCCAAAGCCGCCCACCTGGCTGATCAGGCCATTCGGGAAATCAAGCCTGAATCCCCCGGAAAAGAACATATGGTGCAAAAAGCCAGGGAAGCCCAACTGGCCGCGGAAAAGGCCAAGTTGTCCGCCCGCTCCGCCGCCCGGTCCGCCAGGGAACAGGGGATGACGGCATCCGAAAATGCGGCCAATGCCTCTGCCCAGCATTCAGCCAATGCTTCAGCGAAGGCAGAAGTCGCCATTAAAAAACTGGAAAACACCAAAAACGTCGTCAACGCCAAGCCTTATGCCGCTTCCGGCCAACAAGGTCAGACTCAAAAAGGCGTTGTCGAACACGCCGCTGATGCGGTGGCTTATGCCCGGCAGGCTCAAGCTGCGGCCAAAGAGGTGGAAAAATTTGCGGGGAAACACGACCCCGAAGCTGCCGAGGCTGCTCAGGAAACAGCAGCGGAAGCTGCCCAGGCCGCCGCCATGGCTCAACAGGCCGCGGCCAAGGCAAGCGCGCCGCCAAAAGCGGATGAATCAACCATGCTGACCGCCGCCGCCTGGCAGACCGAACATCTGACCCAGGAACTCCGGCAATTAACGGAGGCCTTAAAACAGGACGCAGCGGATACCCATGATGAAAAATCGGAATCGCTGAGCCAAAAAGCAGCGGATGCAGCCAAGAAAGCGGCGCATGAGGCCTCTAAGGCTGCAAAACTGGCGGCGAAAAAAGGGACAAATGAAAATGCAGCCGCAGCCTATCCGCCGAAGGATAAGGCCGGCGCAGCCACCGCTTCCGTGCAGCAGCACCTGCTTAAAAATGCCGCACAGGCCCGGAGCAAAGCAGCGGAAGCCAAAAAAAGCGCGGAGCGTACCAGGGCTCTTGCCGCTGAAGTAAAAGAAAAAACAGTAGGCAAACATGCCAAAAAAACTGCCGGCTTGATTGAAGCATCAGACAGCTTTATCCGCCAGGTTATGGAGCTAACAAAGCGCCGGATCAAAGAAACGGCTAAGAAAGCCATTCAGGAAAAAATAGACGAAGCCCGGAAAAAAGCGCAACAAGCTCGGGAGGCAGCCGACGAAACCACCGGTCTGGCTGCTGAAAGCAAGGTAAAAAAAGCGCAGGCTGCCGCGGCCCTGTCTTCAAAAGCGGCCGCCCAGGCGGTCAGCCAGGCGGAAAAGGCCATGGGTCAAAAAAAGCAGGCGCGGAGAAAAAAGGTTTCTCCAGCAGCAGAGTCCCACGCCAAGTATAAAAAATATGAAATTATAGAGAAAGCCATTACCTCCGGCCGAGCGGCAAGGGACTATTCCCGGGAAAGCAAAAAAGCGGCCAAGGAAGCAAGCCGGATGGCGCAACAGGCCGGTTTGCATGATACGGAGAAAGTGATCCATAACGTGGAACAGAAAGCCGGACAAGCCGTCGAGCATGCCCGGGAGGCGGTAAGGAACCTGAAGAAAGCACTGGCCGTTTACGGCAAAGTGAAGATTCTCAAATTGACCGCCTTGCCGCGAAGCGTGCCCAAAGGCGGTAAAACCAAGTTAACCGCCGTGGTTTCCGAATCGGCCGACAGCATGATTGATAAAATAATATGGAAAGCCAATGCCGGCAAATTTTTATCCAAACATCATCTGACCGCCGTATGGCAGGCGTCCAAAGTTCGAAAGCCCTTCCGGGTGACGGTGGTGGTCATCAGCAAATCCGGGCACAAAGCCCGAAAAACCATCAAGATCAACATCAGCCAGAACATTTTTATCGCCGACGTGCAGCATAACTGTATCCAGAAATTCGACGGCGAAAATAAATTCCTCTTTAAATTCGGCAGCGAAGGAAAAGCACCGGGCCAGTTTGACAATCCCAATGCCGTTGCCGTTGACAGCAAGCGCCACATCTGGGTGGCCGACACCCTCAACCATCGCATCCAGAAATTCACGGAAAAAGGCAAGTTCCTACTCCAATTCGGCGGCAAGGGCACCGGCAAAGGCCAATTCACCGAGCCCTACGGCATTGCCATTGATTCCCAGGACAATGTGTTTATTGCCGAATACGGCAACCGCATCCAAAAATTCGACAACAACGGCCATTTCATCCTGGCTTTTGGCCGTAAAGGCAAAGGCCCCGGCGAGTTTGACCAGCCCACCTCCCTTTACATCGACCATAAAGCTCACTATTTGTACGTGTCCGACTTGGGAAATAACCGGGTTCAAAAATTTACCCTGGACGGCATATTCGTTTCCGCGTTCGGGGAAAAGGGCACGGGCAACGGCCAATTCAAAAGTCCCGTGGGCATTGCCACGGACAGTCGCAGCAATATCTACGTGGTCGACCAGGTCAATCACCGTATCCAGAAATTTGACCATAAAGGACATTTTTTGCTATGGTTTGGCGGGGAAGGTTTCAAGCCCGGCCGGCTTTACTATCCCATGGGCATTGTCATCAACCGCAGCGACGAAATCTTTATCACCGACCAGTGCAATCACCGTGTCAACATTTACGATACCAACGGCAATTACTACGGCACCTTTGGCCGGCGCGGCGACAAGGACGGCGAATTCAAATTTCCCATCGGCATCAGTCTGGATTTCTAATACCTCAGCCTGGAACCATGGAGACGCCCGGCCTGGCGTCTCTACCGCAGACACCCCAACGTGCTCCTAATCACCCGTGATTTCATCGAAAACCGCTTGCCTAATCCGGTATTTTTAAGTTACCCTAAGTCCTGCCGGCAGCTCTGGTGCCGATGAGCTCCGGCAATTGCTGAATGGGGGATAGGATTATGAATAACAACAATGCTACCTCAGGAACATTTTATTTCATGGGTTTTATAGGCGCCGCCATTTTTTTCATTCAACATGCCGCCAGTTTTTGGCAGGGCGTGCTTGGTATTTTGCAAGCTTTGTTCTGGCCGGCCGTCATTATTTACCGGATTTTTCAATATTTGGGATAGGCTAATACCCCGGCGATTGAGCAACCGCTTGCTCAATCGCCCACGGCCATTATCAGTTGACAAGCCAATCCTGCTCTCGTATAGTGAAGCCCCTTGAACTTTGCCTGGGGTACCCGCAAAAAATCCCACGCCATTTGCCAGGTTGGCGGGCGACATCCTGCAATGCCTACGGAGGGGTTTTTATCTCCGGCTCCGTGCCCAAGACTTTGGCGTTGCAAGGTAAAACGCTCTTGAAATGAAATCTCACTGAAATGGCCAGGAGGTAAAATATGATCAAATTTGACTTGCATCGCAGAACCTTGATGCGCGAAGAATATGAATTTAAGCTTCAGGACAGAGAACTGCCTAATTTGTATCGTGACATCTATACTTACGAAAAACCGCCGCTCATGTGTTTCAATCACCGCCATTCACCCATGAATCCTGCGGAAGACATCTGGATCACCGATACCACCTTCCGCGATGGCCAGCAGTCCTTGCCGCCTTTTACGGTGGAGCAGACCGTGCGGATCTACGACATGTTGCACCGGCTTTCCGGACCCAAGGGCATTATCCGGCAAAGCGAATTTTTCCTGTACACTGACAAAGACAAGTCAGCTGTGGAAAAATGCCGTGAGAGGGAATACGAATTCCCTGAAATTACGGGGTGGATCCGGGCCAAAAAAGAAGACCTGAAACTGGTCAAGGACATGGGACTAAGGGAAACCGGGATTCTTACCTCTGCTTCCGATTATCATATCTTTAATAAGTTAAAGATGACCAGGAAACAGGCTCTGGACAGCTACCTGGGCATTGTCAAAGCCGCCCTGGACTTGGGTATTGAGCCGCGCTGCCATTTTGAAGACATTACCCGCGCTGATTTTTACGGGTTTGTGGTGCCTTTTGCCCAGGAATTGATGAAATTATCCAAAGAGTCCGGTATTCCCATCAAGATCCGGGCGTGCGATACCCTCGGTTACGGTGTCACCCATGTGGGGGTCATGCTGCCGCGCAATGTCAACGGCATTGTGGCCGGCTTGCGGCAATATGCCGGCGTGCCTTCCGAGCTGATGGAATGGCACGGGCACAATGATTTTTACCGCGCCCTTACCAACTCGGTTTCCGCCTGGCTCTACGGATGCAGCGCCATCAACGGCACGGTGCTGGGCATTGGCGAACGGACGGGCAACACGGCCATTGAAGCGTTGATCATTGAATATGTGGGCCTGCGCGGCACTTATGACGGCATGGACACGTCGGTGATCACCGAGATTGCCGAATATTTTGAAAAAGAAATGAATTATAAAATTCCATCCAGTCAACCTTTGGTGGGTTCTAATTTTAATGTCACCAAAGCCGGCATCCATGCCGACGGTCTCATGAAAGACCAGGAAATCTACAACATTTTTGATACCGAAAAAATCCTTAACCGTCCGGTGGACATCGGCATCACCGACAAGTCGGGCGTGGCGGGTATTGCCTATTGGATCAACGCCCGCTTGAAGATACCGGAAAAATTCCATGTCACCAAGACCCATCCCGGCGTAATTGCCCTCAAGGAATGGGTGGACCAACAATATAAGGAAGGCCGCATTACAGGCATCTCCGATGATGAAATGTGGCTGCAGGCCAGAATCCATTTTTCCGAATGGGTCGGGCAAATGCATCACGAGTCAAGATAACTGCCCGGGGTGGTCATGACCGCCCCTTGCGCATATCATTTTCAAAAATCCAGGTTTCCAAGCGAGGAAAAAAGTGAGCTTAAGTTATCAGGCACCGCAAGACGGGCAACCCATCACCATCAACAACGGGCAACTGCAGGTACCCGATCATCCCATCATTCCTTATATCGAGGGAGACGGAATAGGCCCCGA
>CAYVTN010000038.1:0-13348 GCA_964454395.1 uncultured bacterium
TCCACCGCTGGATCCGTGACCACCTGCCCATCGGCGCCGGCAAGGCGCCGCCCGCCGTGATGACGGCTTTGCCATTGGGCAAGCGTTTAATCTCCCTGATAATTTCCTGACATGCTTTTAATATGGAGGGGCCGCCGGCACGATGAATGGCGCCATCCACACCGCCGCCTCCGGCCAAATAAGGATTGGCTGCATTGACAATGGCATCACCATTGTATTTGGTGATGTCACCTACCTGAATAATCAATTTTTTTTGATTAACAATAGTTTGCATGTGCATTTACCTTGAGTATTTGATTGGCCGGCAAGTACGCCGCAGGCCTGAAACTGATGGTAACACTGACAGACTGTAGAAAAAAAATTACCAACATTGACCGGCATCGGGCCCATCTGTTTTTTCAGCGATCTGCTAACCCGGCGGAGCTGGATAAAATTCTGCATATCTGGATTATCTAGTTCTTGTTGCGGAAGCGGGCAGCGGTCTTACCCTTGGGCGGTCGGCGGTTTAGCAGAGCAAACCGCCTCAGAGAAGAAAACCGCTCGCTGAAGCGGTTTTCTTCAATGCCGCCCAAGGGTAAGACCGCTGCCCTTGCAAGTTGCTTTGGCTAAAAGGGCCTTTCCGCAACAGAAACTATCTACGCAAAAACAGTAGATAATCCAGATACAGACTCTAAAGCAACCAACAGCATAATGATCTGTTTTTGTGCGCCCCTTTGCAATTCCTTATGGAACGTTTATTTTATTGCATCATTATAGGAAGGAAATGAAAAGTTACCAGATTTTTTTTAAAAAAATGCTATTTTATTGGATTTATTTTTTTCTCCTGAATTTCATGCCTTGATGTTGACTGCCACGATTCCCCATCTTCTTTCTTAAATACAGGCGTATCGCAACCCTTGCAACTTGCAGCATCAATATATGATGCTTAACTATACCCTTTTTGAAACAGCCAACGTAACTATTAAAATATTTAATTATCCGGCTAATTTATTGTTGGAAAAATCATGGTCAAGTCAAACAGGCCAGTCCGGCGATACTGTTTATACGCGGGTCTGGGATGGTTGTGACCGCATGGGCTATACCCTTCCCACCGGAGGCTATATTGCGGTGGTTACCGCCCATAGCCAGTCTTCAGGACGAGTGGAAAGGGTCAGCACCAAACTTGCGCTTATAAGGAAAAAGCACTGACACGAGAAAGCGTTAATGGAACCCATGGCAAGGGAGCGGTGCCTTATGCGAAGGCGGATAAAATTAAAATTCTCTTAAGCGCAAAAATGGGCACGTCCGATAATTAGTTCATGTTGCGAAAAGGCATTTTTTAAGTACTTGCAAGGCCTGCGATCTTTCTCTCGGGTTGTTTGAACAGACCGGCGCCCATGGGCTTAGGGAGAATGTCAATGATACGTTACCAGTTTTGCCGGCATGGCGGCCGCCTCATGAACAGCGCACGCCAAATCGCCCTGCATGCTGCCCTGCGTTTAGGAGGCTTATTAAAAAAAGCGGGGCTCCTGACGGCGCTTGCCCTGACCTTAACAGCTTCCGCTATGGCCGCGCCGGCGTTCACCAATTTAAAATGGGAACATCTTCTAAATCAAGCCGACTTGGCCGCTTTCGGCAAAGTTCATGCGTCGCTGTTGATTGAGAAAATGCTGCTGCTGGGCACTGACAAAGGCCTGCTGGCCGTGGACCTGAAGTCCAAGCCCAAACCAGCCCCCACCATCATTGCGTCCGGTCTTGTGCTGGAATTGAAACAGACCGACGAAGCAATTTATGTGGTCAACCAGCAAGGCCTGGCCCGGCTGGACCCAAACACCCTTGCCATAAATCAGGTTGTCAACCAAACCGGACTGCAAAGCGCGGCTGTTAACGATAAAGTCATTTATCTGGGAACGCGCCAAGGTGTGTACCAAAAACAACGGGCCACCAACACCGTGGGACAGCTTAACGGCATGCCTGCCCGTGAAGTGGCCCAGGTGCTGCTGATCCCAACCGGATTAATGGTCCGCTATGCCGATCAACAGCTTTTCTTTTTCGATCCCACCACCGCGCAATCCAAGGAGATCCACCTGGAATTCAATGAACTAAAAGCGCCCGTGCAAGCGCTGATGCTTGAAGGCGATTATCTTTGGGTAGGTACCGCCGGCAGCGGTCTCATTGGCTACAATTTCGCGCTTCAGGAATGGCGCACCTTGAAACGGGAACATCTGGTGCCTTATATCTTCAGCCTTGCCCATAATGGCGGCAATCTTTGGATGGGCACTCATGATGCAGTGGCCGTGTTCCGGATGGCCAGCCAGCAGTTGGTCACCTTGCGCAGCGAACTCTTTTTAGATCAGGAGATTCACACCATCCTGCTGGGCAACCGCCTGGCCGTCCTGGGCACTTCCACCGGCGAGTGGTACCTGGGCACTTGGCAGTCCCCACCCACCTGCGACCTGGCGATTCCCCATCAGCGTCATCTGCAGTCCCCGACCTTCACCTTGCCGGCCGTCATTTCCGGCCAGGACCCCAAGACCTTCAAAACCTACTTCAAAAACCTGAACGATGATCAGAACTGGTTTGCTTTGGACGGACTGACTCAGAGCGAAGACAACCTGCACTACCGCTTCACCTATGCCCTGGACGGCTTGCCCAAAGGCCAGTATGTCCTTCGCTTCCAAGCCGGTGATGCCACGGGCAGCGAGGTCAGTGAAGAATTTTCCCTCATCCAACAAAACGATTATCAGTTGATCAAGATCAACAATATGACTTTCCGGACAGGAGACAACCTGGTCACCGGCAGCTATCCTCCGGAGCAATTGATAAGCATCACCATCATCAATCATCCGGTTCCGGTCACTCTCGATCCTGACCAGCAACAATTTACTTTCCGCATCAACCTGACCGAGAAAGACCAGGTGCTTTTGTTCAGAACCCTCTCCAAAACCAACGAAAGCAAGATCATTTACTTTTACTTCAAGGTCAGCGCCTGCCCGGTGCTTCAACTCAGCACCACCCGGCCACTGTATCTGTTCCCAGGCAGGGCCATTGAATTCAACGTCAGCAGCAAGGATCTGGAACAGATCAGCCGCTGGACCCTGGCCGTTATGGACCGGCAAAAAAATGTAGTGCAGTCCTTCTCCGGCCGGGACCAGCTTCCGGTCAGCGTGCTCTGGCCCTGGGCGCAGTGGCACCAACAATTAACGCCGGCCACGTCATTTTTGGTCGCCCAGCTGGAAGTGGAAGAACCCTCGGGCTATCGTTTCAAGAGTAACGTGGAATCTATGATTCTCCTCAAGCCGGATGAGGACACCATTCCCGAGGCCAACCAAGCCGTGCTGCAGTTGTTGCCGGAAGAAATTTACTTTTCCTCCGGTCACTGGGACGTGACCGGACGCTACGATCCGGTGCTGGAAAAAACCGCCCGCTTTCTTCAGAACCACCCCGGCGTCTTGCTGATTATTGAGGGGCACACGGACAACCGCCCCTACCACAGCAAAAAAATAACCAACCAAATCCTCTCCCGCAATCGTGCCGAGAGCGTCGGGCAACATTTGGAACAGGATTACCATATTGACGGTCATCGCCTTATCTGCATGGGGCTGGGTCAGAGCAAACCCATGGCCACCAATAACTCGGCCGCCGGGCGGGCTAAGAACCGGCGCGTGGTCATGAAAACCTTGGTCAGGGAGAGAGTCTACCCCGGCGGCCGACCTCCACAATCCGGCAAAGAGTAAGCGTATGCATCCTTGGTCAAAGCTTATAATCATGGTTACCTTGCTCAGCCTTGAGACTGGGGCCAGCGCAGGCTGGAACAGTTTGAATGACACCGTTAATACGCAGGGTGACAGCCTCAACAACTTTCCTGTCTCCAGCCGGGCGGCAATTCTGGGAACAGCGGATTTGCTGTCCGCCAACGGTACGGAAGCACTCTACCTCAATCCTGCCGGTTTGAGTGCAGGCTGGCGGGCCGATATTCAAGCCACCTATGTCAACCTGGCCGAAAATACCCGTTTCCACTTTTTGGGGTTCCATTTTCCCTTCAATGAACGGCTGGCCTTGGGTCTGGGGTGGGGCCAATTGGCTTCGGTTGGCTTTGAGGCCCGAGATGCCAACGACCAATACCTGGGGCGGTTTGACCATCTTTCCAACAACGTTGTTCTGGGATTGGGCTTTAAGCCCTCACCTCTTTTACGTCTCGGCGCCAATATCAAATACCTCGACCAGGAACTGGCTTCCTACCACGAAAATGCGCTGGCCCTGGATGCAGGGCTGGTCGTGGAAGGCGAGCATTGGGGCATAGCCCTGGCCATCCAAAATGCCGCGGTTTACGCCGGTGATCCTTATTGGGGACTGCGCGGCACCGGCCAGGTGCCGTCTGATGTGCTGGACCTCAATGGCCGCCTGGGCGGACATTGGAAGCCGGCGTTTAACAACCCCTGGCTGGCGGGGCTCGATGCTTTTGTCAGTTTGGAGGCGCTCAAGCTGCAGCAATCATTCTCCGGCTACAGTGGCTTTTGGCAACAATGGAATGCCGGTTTGGAATACACCGCGCCCGGTCTCCCCTTTACGGTGCGCGTCGGCCTTTCACCGCAGCATTTTGCAGCCGGCGCGGGCGTAAAACTGGACGCCTGGCAACTGGATTATAGCCTCGATCTGCGTGCCGACCAGCCCCTTCATTGGGTCTCCCTGAAATGGGAAGTCCCGTTAAAGGACAATGCCTCCACCTTGCATCAAATCGATCAAAATTTCGACCAAGCGGTTAAAGCTTACCAGGCCGGTGATTATGCCACGGCTATCAAGCGCAGCAGTGACATCCTGCTGCTTGATCCCAATCAGGAACAAGCCAAACTTCTCTACTGGCAGTCACAACGGGACGCCAGGCACAATTTGGACGACCTGCTGCTCAAAGCCAAAGCTTATGTGAGCATCAAAGCTTTCGACGACGCTTTCGAGATACTTAAACAGGGCTCGGCCATGGCACTGACCGACAGGGAATACCTCTTGGCCATTGAGCAGGTTCGTTTTTATGCTCAGGAAGAACAGCAGGTAGACATCAGCCGTCTTATCAAGGCCCAAGAGGAACGCGCCCTGGCATCGGAGAAAGAAGGAAACTGGGTGGACGCCATGCAGCTATGGGAAGGAGTCTTGCTGATGGACCCTGAAAACCAGGAAGCGCCGGTTCATTTGCAGGACATCTCCCAGCGTATCCGCAACCGGCTCAACGGTTATTTCAACGATGCCGTCCAAGCCATGCAACAGGTCAATTATTGGCAGGCGGTCAAGTTGTTCAATACCATTCTTAAACTGTCACCGGGATACACTGAAGCCAAAGTGCTTAAGCAGCAATGCCTGGCCGCCTTGTCCCAGGATATGGATCACCTCTATACCGGCATGGTGGAAGCTTATCAAAGCCGGAAGTTCGATGCCGCCCTCAACTATGCCCAACGCCTTAAAGCCGTTGCACCCCAATATCGTCAGTTGGCCAAGTACCTCCCCCTGATCAGCGAGGATTACAACCGGATAAAGAATGCCGGCGGTGTTGTTACCATGGTCAAGACCTTGGCCGGCCAACATCGGTTAAGCCAGGCCCTTACGCTGCTGGTGTTATTACAGCATAAAAATGCCCTTAATTATGACATGATGCAGTTAAAATCCCGGTTCGAGAACCAAATCGCCCAGGCCGCCCGTCTAAGAGACCAGGCAGTCCAAGCCTATCAGGAAAAACAGTTGGATGACTGTATCGCCTTGCTGCGCCGGAGTTTAACCATCGACCAAAATGACCGCGGCCAGGATCTTATTATTCAAGCTTATATCAGCGCCGGCGTACGATCCTACCGCCGGGATGACCTGAGCAAAGCCATTGTGTATTGGGAAGCGGCCGAAAAGCTGGATCAGCAAAACGGCCTCATCCAAACCTACCTCAAACGGGCGCGCAACAAACAAGCCAATTTGAAGCGATGGCAATAGTTTTTTCCCTGCTGTCTTTCCTTCCGCCACATTTTATTTCCGGCCGGATTTGGCCGTTACTTACCATGACCAAGACAGCGGTCAACTTCGAAAAGTATCGAAAGGCGCCATGACGCAAATCAATATCAATGTATCACAAGAGGAAAACTTGACCGTTTTAAAAGCGGAAGGGTTCATGAGCATGACCGAGGTTTTCACTTTTGAAAACATCCTCAATGCACTGATTGATAAAGGCCAAACCAAAATCATCCTTAATTTTAGCAATTTGAATTACATTTCCTCGGCAGGGTTGGGGGCCATTATGGGCGCCATCAAGAATGTGCATCGCCTGCAGGGTGACATTAAAATCGCGGGTATGACGTCCTCGGTCTTTGAAATCTTCGACACCTTCGGTTTCACCCAATTATTTAAAATATATCCGAACGTGGCCGAAGCGATCGCGTCCTTCAAGAGCTAAGTCATGGCTGATATGCCTCTTACGCCGGCTCCGGTTCCCCTAAAAAAAGGCGCGGGCTTGAAGCTGAAGTTCACCGGCATTATCAGCATATTGATTATTCTGATCATGACTGCAGTGACCCTGGTCATTCGCCATCAGGTGGAAAACAGCCTGATGGAACAAATGATCAACAAAGGCGTTGCCCTGACCTGCGGGCTGGCCAACAATGCGGCCGAAGCCATGGCCATCGATGACCGCATGGTTATTAATGAATTGGTCGACCAGGCAGTCCGGCAGGAAAAAGGCATTGTGCAAGCCGCCCTGGTGGCGCCCGATCAGACCATTATTGCCCATAGCCAATCGGACCTGGAGGGTAAGCCTTACAACGTTCGCTCTTCCGGCCTTTACGCCCGGACGGAAAAAGCGGATATCTCCCGCTGCATCATCCATGGTGAAACCTGTTTGGATTTCGCGTTTCCCATTATTTTTCAGGCGCGTCAAAAAAATATTCATAAAGCTCTGGGATTCGCCCATCTGGTTTATTCCCTGGCCCCGATTGAAAAGACCGTGGACCAGACCCTGACCATGATTTGGACCATCGCCGCCGTGAGCCTGGCCTTTGCCGTCCTGCTTACCCTGATCGTGGTCAACCGCATCACCCACCCGATCAGCCAGCTTTCCCAAGCCGCCAGGATCGTGGGTGCCGGCAATCTGGACTACACTTTTTCCGTCAAGTCGCGCGATGAGATCGGCCAGCTTTCCCACACGCTTAATGCCATGACCATAAATTTAAAACAGGCCCAGCAGGAAATGCTGGTCAAGCAGCGGCTGGAAAAGGAAATGCTGATCGCCAAGGAGATCCAGAACTTATTGGTTCCAAAAAAAACGCCGTCCATTCCCGGATACAATGTGGGCATGCTCTACCGCAGCGCCCAGGAGCTTAGCGGCGATTACCTGGATTTTTTCGAACTGGGAAAAGGCCATTGGGGCATGATCGTGGCTGATGTTTCCGGCAAAGGTCTGCCCGGCGGGTTGGTCATGGCCCAAACCCGGTCAATTCTTAGTCTCCTGGCCCAAACCAGTCTGTCGCCGGCTAAAACCCTGGCAAGTGTAAGTCGCCACATGCAGGATAACATTCAGGAAAATATGTTCATCACCACCACCTATGTCGTGCTCAATGCCGGACAGCATACCATGGCTTTCGCCCGTGCCGGCCATGTCCCCTTGCTTGTTTATCGCCGGGCCACGCACAAACTGGAAAGCTTCAAACCCGTGGGGATCGCCGTCGGTGCGGCGGATGCCGGCCTTTTTACCAAAGTGCTGGCCGAAGAACAGCTGACTTTGGATGCCGGCGACTTCATTTTTCTTTACACCGACGGTATTGATGAAGCTTGTAATGTGCAGAGTGAGCTTTTCGGGCTGGACCGGCTGAAGGCCGCCATCCTTGACTGTGCCCATCTGAGCGCTGCAGGCATTGTGGAGCATATCGACCAAACCCTGAAAATCTTTGTAGGCCATGGTGCCCAAAATGACGACATGACCATGATTGTCTTAAAACGGGAAGATGGCCGGGCGCGGAGCTAGCAGGCTGCTGAAAAACCCAGTGGTTCGGCCTGGATGCCGAACCGGAAATTAACCGCGCTCCATGATTTGATCAATAATCTCTCTTTTCACCGCGCGAAGATGACCGATATTGCGCAGCCAACCGATCACAAACTGATAATTGGCCTTAAAAAAATCCCGGCGCACGCCCGGAGGCAGTTGATCTTCCCGGGAGACATCAAAAATAGTGAGATGCTTGTTGATGCGGCATAACTTTGATTCCGCCTGGCGGGCGCAAATTTTATCCTTGATCATCAGCACGATCTCTGCAAAGTCGCTTTCTGCCAGAATTTGGGCAAAGTTTTCCGTATCCCAAATCACATGATAGGCAGGGTGTTGGCCGAATTCCCGTTCTATCGGATCATATTCCCTGGGACTATGGCAAATAATCAAGGTTTTCTGCGGCCTCATCATAGGCCTTTGATGGTCATCTTCTGATTTGCTCAAGGTCTCACCACATCTCATTGATTTTCATTTAAGTTTCATGCAAAAGACTCGCTTTTTCCTCATTTTAAAACAAATGGCCTGAAAGCCACCCTGATAATAGCATCGGCCGCCAACGAGTATTAATAAAATAATCCGCAACAAATTGCAGAAAACGTTGTGCCGCTTCATCCCCTGTCTGCAGAAGGGATTCGCGTTGACGTATTAAGTGAAGCATGATCCTTCCGGTTTGAATCACATTTAAAAACAGGATGTTTCGCGGTAAGCGCTTGACCAACCTGGAAGCCTTGGCTATGATAGCAGCTGTCGGATCACGGGGGAGGATAAAATGGTTCGGGAAGTGGCAATATTCAAATTAAAAGCTGAAGTGCGGGAAGAAGCCTTTCAGGTGTTCCAACACTACGCGGCCTTCAAACGCACCCGTCCAGGATGCCGCACGGCTGCGGTCAATGCCGTGGTGGATGACCCTTCCCTGCCTTATCTGGATCAGCAGTCCCTTTTGGTGTATGCTGAATACGACAATATCAAATGCCTGGCCGAATGCAATCAGGCCATGCAAAAACATTTCGGCCTCCACCATTTGCCGTTCCAGGAATTCATGGTCGGCCCGCCGGTTTACAGTATTTTTCAAAGCGATTAATTTAGCGTTTGTGTTTCCAACATATATGCATTTGGCAGGGGCGGGGCTTGCCCCTGCCTTTTTTTATGTTTCCGTAGTATGTGGTTTTGGGCACCCGTACAAGCGTGCCCCTACGAAAAAAACCTAATATTCCACCCCTTTTTTAGCCGCCCTGCCCTGTGTATAATAATGCTTGCGCGCCTTCATCTCGGTAACCAAATCAGCCCGAGCCATTATTTTTTTAGTGGCGTCCCTGCCGGTCAGCACCAGTTCCACCTTTGTTAATTTATGCGCCATTAACTGCAACACTTGACCTTCCTGAAGCAAGCCCAGAGCCTGGGCCATCAGAATTTCATCAGCCACCACCAGGTCATAGCCCGGATGCCGGCAGGCATATTGCACGGCTTCCCAACCATGTTGTGCTTCTTCCCTGTCCTTGTCCGTAGGCGCGCCGAGGACAAAACGGGCACGTCCGAAACGTTGCAGGGTAATGTTGTCCAGACGGGCCAGTGCTTTATGTTCCGCGTAAAGGCCGCCCTTTAAAAACTGGATAAAACAGACGCGCAAGCCCGCGCCGGCGGCCCGCAGGGCCAGCCCCAGGGCCGCGGTAGTCTTGCCCTTGCCCGCTCCGGTGTAAACATGAACAGCGCCTTGGGTTCTGGTCCACCCGCTGTTGGTCATGATCGTCTCCTCATCAACACCCAGATAAAAAACGGCCCGCCGACAAGGGCGGTTACAATACCCACCGGCAATTCGGCCGGCGCGATGATGGTCCTGGCCACCGTATCACAAGCCGGCAGCAGTACTGCCCCGCCCACGAGGCTGACCGGCAGCAACAGCCGGTGATCCGGTCCGAGCAGGCGGCGGCCGATATGGGGCACCATCAATCCCAGAAAGCCCACCGGCCCGGCCAGGGACACCACCGCCCCCACCATGATGCCGGTGGTGATCAGAATAACAAGCTTGGCCCGGTGAACGTCCAATCCACGGGATGCGGCCAGGGTGGGGCCGGTGGCCAAAAGATTGAGCTCCATGGTCATCATCATCATGGCTATTAATCCCTGAAGGACAAAGGGGACGGTTTGCAGCAACTGGCCATAACCCACCACATCCAGCCCGCCCATGAGCCAGCGCAGAATCCGCAGGCTGTGCGCCTGATCAGCCAGGTATTGGAAAAGCAGAATAAAACTGGAAAAGGTAATGCTCAGGGCCACGCCCGCCAGCAGCATGGTCATGGCGTTCAAGCCGTCTTTCAGGCGGGCCATCACATACACCAGCGCAATGGCCAGCAAGGCCCCAAGAAAAGCAAAGAGCATGAGGCCGGGCACGCCCAACACGGCAAAACTCAATCCGCTCCAAATATAAATACTGGCGCCCAGACTGGCGCCGGAGGCCGTGCCCAGGGTAAAAGGCGTGGCCAGAGGATTTTGAAACATCGCCTGATAGGTCACGCCGGCCGTGGCCAGGCCCGCGCCGGCCAATACGCCTGCCAGAATCCGCGGCACCCGCAGTTGCCAGAACAATTGAAGCATGCCTTTATCGGGGCTGGTCAAAAAAGTCCAGGGATTGATCATCTCCATGCCGACAAACGGCAGCAGGAGCAAGACCAGCAGGCTTGCGGCCAAGGCCGGCAGCAGGAGGATGCTTTTAGACTTCATGATCCACCCACCCTCCCGGCAGCACCAGGGGCTGTCCGGTGCGGGGATGATTAAAAAATTCAAAAGGCTTTTGATAGATGCCCGCCAAGACGCCTTTTTGCACCAAGCCCTGCGGGGTCCCGTCAAAGACCAGCCGGCCTTGTTTCAGTGCCACCACCCGGTCATGGGCCAGGGCCCGGTTCAGATCATGGGTAACCTCCAAAAAAGTCAGGCCCAGACGGCGATGGAGCTGATGCAGCAATTGGTAAAGATTGTCCTGTTCCCTGGGATCAAGGAAGGTTGCCGGTTCATCGAGCAGCATGATGCGCGCCTCCTGCACCAAGGCCGCGCCGATGAGCACCTTTTGCTGCTCCCCGCCGGAAAGCGTAGCCATGGGACGGTGGGCATACTCGGTCATGGCAATCAGTTTGAGCGCCCGCCTCACGGCCTCCTGATCCATGGCGGTTACCCGGGAGAATGCGGAGAGGTGCGGGAAACGCCCCATGAGCATGAATTCCCTGACCGTAAAAAGATCCAGGTGCGACAAATATTGGGGCACATAAGACAACCAGCAGGCCCGCTCCTTCTGGGTGTAGGTTTTTAAATTCCTGCTCTGCAGCAGCAGCTCGCCTTCCCCGTGGGGTAAAAGCCCCATCAGGCTTTTCAGCAGCGTTGATTTTCCGGCCCCATTGGGCCCGATAATGGCCACCCGTTCCCCAAGCGACACGCTGAGGTTGATATCCTCCAGCAATTGTTTACGCTCCACGCGATAGGCATAGTGCCTTGCCGTCAGCAGGCTCATGGCTGCCCTTTTGCGGGGATGGCGGTTTTGAGTTCACCAAACAGCCGGACCAGCCTGGGCCCGGGGATCACTGTATACTCACCGGTCAACAAATGGATGCGGCCGTTTTGACAAGCTTTCAGGCCGGGCAGGGTGGCCCAGTCCCCGAGCAGCTCCTTGGGCGTGCGTTTGATTTTTTCCGGCACGGCAATGAGTTCAATAATCACGTCGGGATTGAGCGCCAGAATGCTTTCCGCCGAAAGTTGAGGATAACGGGGATAAGGCCTTCGAAAAACATTTTGCGCGCCCAGCAAGGTTAACATGCCGCCGTAAAAGTCGCCCTGGCCGACAATCGTCACACCATGCAGGCCGCTCTGATCATAGTCACGGTCAATGACCAGCATGACTTTGGGCCGCGGCCCGGTGGCCGGGCGGGCGGCGGCGTAAATCTGCCGTTCAAACTGCTGCATCATCATGACCGCCTGGCTTTCCTGATGACATACAAGTCCGAGCATGAGCATGGAACTCATGATGCTGCTCAGGGTGTTCAAATCCACGGTATAGGTCTTAAGCCCCATTTGCTGCAGCTTAAGACGCTGTTCCTGCTGGGCCGGCAGGAGAATAACCAGATCCGGCCTCAGGGCCAGCACGGCTTCATAATTAAGATCATAATATCCCCCGACCTTGGGCAAATGCATAGCGGCCTTGGGGTAGTCACAGTAGTTGGTCACGCCTTTGACCCGGTCTCCGGCGCCCAAATCAAACAGGATTTCCGTAATCGCCGGCGCCAAAGAGACCAGGCGTTGCGGCGGACCGGACGCAGCTTCCGGCAAAGGAAGCAACAGGTTGTTGGGCCCGCCGGCCTGGGGAAGAAAAAAACCGCACAGCACCAGGAGAGCACTCAGGCCTGCTGACAGGTTAAAAAGTAAGTGCCGCATGAATTGTCTCCTTTCATGATCCTAAACCGGGCCATGCTGGGTAAAATAATTGTCTCACGCATACCCGTCCCGGGCACAGGCCGCACGCCAAGGCGCAAAGAAAAAATTAAAAACTTTTTGAGTTAAAACCTTCAACCTATCTTATGCTTTTTCTTTCTTGGCGGCTGCCTGTGCCCGGGACGGGTGTGCGGCCTTTGCGTGAGAAAAATCTTTATTAAGAATCATTTAAAAATGATCTACCCCGACCGGGTGGAGATATTGTTATGGTCGGGACGCCTTCAGCTGCGAAAAAACGCAGATGTTGGAAATACGGAATCTATAAATTTATTTCCAGCCCGGCTTGGGGGTTGATCCGAGAGGTATTATAACCGGAAACATCCACATAGTCCTGATCCAAAAGATTTTGAATGCGAACAAATCCAGTGGCGTGCTTCCAAAAACGGTAACTGACAGCCATATTGATCAAGGTATAAGGGTTAAGGGCAACCTGTACCACCTGGTTCAGTCCGGAATCGTAGATTTTGTCCCAGCGTGGGCCAACATACTTCAGATCACCTGAAACCGTCAATCCGCCCCAGCGCCAGCGCGCTTCCAGGCTCACCTGATGATCAGCACGGCGGATCAGCGGTTCTGCGCCGGTGCTGTCTTCATGGGTAATGTCATTGGCGGTCAACTTGGTGTAAGTGGCCGACAGAAGCAAAGCCGGATGGGGCCGCGCGGTCAAGGTAATCTCGCCGCCTTGAACGGCTGTTTTATCAAGGTTCTGATAAATGTATCTGCGGGTTAACGGATCAAGAGGCGCGTCAATTTGATTGACATAATGGCTCACAAAATAGTCCGCTGAGAAAGACACCCGTTTTTCCCACAGGTCCTGTTCATACCCCAGCTCCCAACCCCGTGATTCCTCAGGTTTCAGGCGGGGATTGCCCTGGGAATAAGCGT
>CAYVTN010000039.1:0-13250 GCA_964454395.1 uncultured bacterium
AGATCATTACCACTGTGAAGTCATTGCCTGCGCCGCAGATGTGGGTCAGGAAGAGGAATTGACGGGCCTGCCGGCCAAAGCCAAAAAAACCGGCGCTTCCAAATGCTATGTGCTTGATCTGAAGAAAGAATTTGCCGAGGACTATCTGCTGCCTTTGCTCAAATCGGGCGCCATCTATGAAAATCAATATTTGTTGGGCACGTCCATTGCCCGTCCGGTGATTGCCAAGCATCAGGTGGCCGTGGCTTTGAAAGAAGGCGCCGATGCCTTGGCCCACGGCTGCACGGGCAAGGGTAATGATCAGGTGCGTTTCGAGTTGACCTACCAGGCTTTGGCGCCCCATCTTAAGGTGGTGGCGCCCTGGCGGGACGAGCGCTGGACCATCAGGTCACGGGAAGATGCCATTGCCTATGCCAAGGAAAAGAAGGTTCCCATCAGCCAGAGTCTGAAGAAAATCTACAGCCGCGATCGTAATCTCTGGCATATTTCCCATGAAGGTGCCGAGCTGGAAAATCCCTGGCTCGAACCCAAGAAAGATGTGTGGATGCTGACCCAAGATCCGCAAAAAGCACCCAACCAGCCGGAAGTGGTGACCATTGCCTTTAAGGCCGGCAAACCGGTAAGCTTAAACGGCCGGGCCATGGGGCTGGTCAGTCTGATCCAACATTTGAATCGCCTGGCCGGCAAGCACGGCGTGGGTCGCACCGACCTGGTGGAAAACCGCCTGGTGGGCATGAAATCGCGCGGGGCTTACGAAACGCCGGGCGGCACCGTGCTGATGTCAGCCATCCATGAACTCTGCAGTCTGGTGCTGGACCGCGACAGTATGCGTCAACGCCAGCAACTGGCTTTGACTTATGCTGACCTGGTGTACAACGGACAGTGGTTTACACCCCTGCGTGAGGCCATCGATGCCTTTATGAATGTGCTCATGACCAATGTCACCGGTGAAGTGCGCATGAAGCTGTTCAAGGGACAGGCTACGGCTGTGGGGCGCAAGTCGCCTTACTCCTTGTTCTCGGAAGCCTTGGCCACTTTTGGAGAAGATAAGATTTATCGTCAAGCGGATGCCACCGGCTTTATCACCTTGTTGGGCCTGCCCTTGCGGGTCCGGGCCGGGTTGAAGAAAAACGCGCCCAAGAAAAAATAATTGGGCGGAGCATGATCGTTGTAGGGAACGGTCGCGCTGCGTCCCGCGCATGCGGGGACCGTTCCCTACGAATTGTTCGCACAATTTATTCCCCTTATGGATTGGTGAATCTATGACAAATTCTGCTAAACCCAAAGCACCGCGTAAAGCCTGGGCCGGACGCTTTACCAAGGGACCTGATCCCAGGGCGGAGGCGTTCAGCGCCTCCTGCCCGGTGGACCTGAGATTATTGCCCTATGACATTATGGGGAGCAAGGCCCATGCCCGTATGCTGGCTGCCCAGGGTATCATCACCGGCAAGGAAGGCAAGACTTTGGAAAAAGGCCTGGATCAGGTGTATCAATCCTGGCAGCAGGGCAAGGTGAACCAAAAAGCGCAGGACGAAGATGTGCATATGCTGGTGGAGCGTCGGCTTTATGAGCTGGTGGGGCCGGTGGCCGGGAAACTGCACACCGCCCGTTCCCGCAATGACCAGGTCATCACGGATTTCAAGCTTTATCTCCGGGTGGAAGTGGCGGTAGTGGCGCGCGCCTTGCAGCAAGTGCAGAAAACCCTGCTTAAGCTGGCTCAAACCCATATGGGCTGGATCATGCCCGGCTACACCCATCTGCAAACAGCCCAACCGGTCCTGCTCAGTCATTGGCTGCTGGCCCATCTGGAAGCATTTCATCGCGATGAAAAGCGGTTCGCTGCTTTGCTGGCCGGCGGTTTGGATGAATGCCCCCTGGGTGCAGCAGCCTTGGCCGGCACCAGCCACCCTATTGACCGCAGCATGACGGCAGCCCTGTTAGGATTTGGCAGTGTGACTAAAAATTCCATGGATACGGTGGCTGACCGTGACTATGCCCTGGAGTTTTTAAACGCAGCGTCCATCTGCGGGGTGCATCTTTCCCGGCTGGCCGAAGAATTGGTGCTTTATTCATCCTCCGAGTTTGGTTTTTTGAGCATGGATCAGGGTTTTTCCACCGGATCTTCCATCATGCCCCAAAAACGCAACCCTGATATTGCCGAACTTATCCGCGGCCGGGCAGGCCGTTTGAACGGCCAGTTGATGACGCTCTTGACGGTCATGAAAGGCCTGCCCTTGACCTATAACCGTGATCTGCAGGAGGACAAAGAGCCGGTTTTTGCCAGTGCCGATAATTTGGTGGAATGCCTGTCCGTGCTGGCCCCCATGCTCGAGGGAATCCACTTTCATCGCCAACGTATGGAACAAGCCTGCCAGCAGGGCTTTCCCACAGCCACGGAAGCTGCCGACCACCTGGTGCGTCAAGGGCTGCCTTTCCGGGAAGCCCATGAAGTGATAGGCCGGATTGTTACCCAATGCAGCCGGGAAAAAAAGTCCCTGGAAAGCTTGAATTATGCCGATTGGCAAGCCTTTCATCCGTTGTTTCAACCTTCCATTGTGGAGGATGTGACCCTAAAACACACGGTGGCCGCCAAAACCTCGGCCGGAGGCACGGCTCCTGCCGAGGTGAAACGTGCCATGAAAATTTATGCCCGGCGTTTAAACAAACTATAAATAAATGATTGACACCAAACCAAATTGGCGGGTAGAATACTTTTCAAATTAATTCTTTTTTATCTTTCAAATCCTGCCGATAATATGCACATGTTTAGATGCTTGATAAGGGTTGAGGAGGTTCGTTTTGGCGCGCGTAGCTCTAAAAAATGTTTGGAAACGCTTCGGCAGCGTGGAAGCGGTTAAAAATGTCAGTTTAACCTGCGAAGACAAGGAATTTATTGTCCTGGTCGGACCTTCCGGCTGCGGCAAATCCACTACCCTTAGACTGGTGGCTGGTCTGGAGGAGATTTCCGACGGTGAAATTTATATTGATGACGAGATAGTCAACGATGTGCCTCCCAAGGACCGGGACATCGCCATGGTCTTTCAAAATTACGCGCTTTACCCGCACATGACGGTTTATGAAAACATGGCTTTTGGATTGAAGCTTAAAAAGCTTCCTTCTGAAGACATCAAACAACGGGTGATGGAAGCCGCGGAAATTTTAAGTATTAAAAATATTCTGGACCGCAGGCCCAAGGAACTCTCCGGCGGGCAGCGTCAGCGCGTGGCCGTGGGCCGCGCCATCGTACGTAAACCAAAAGTTTTTCTGTTCGACGAACCGCTTTCCAACCTGGACGCCAAGCTGCGCGTGCAAATGCGTACGGAAATCAGCAAGCTCCACATCCGCCTTCAGGCTACCATGATTTACGTTACCCACGACCAGGTGGAAGCCATGACCATGGGCGACCGCATCGTGGTCATGCGCGACGGGTTTATTCAGCAGATTGCCGATCCCATTACCCTCTATGATCAACCCAACAACCGCTTTGTGGCCGGTTTTATCGGCTCGCCGTCCATGAACTTTATGGACGGATCGCTGATCAAGAAAAAAGACGCTTTATATTTCTCGGAAGAAAATTTTACTGTTAAAATCCATGATGATCATGTGGCCACCCTCGAGGAATACGTGGGCAAGGACATTACCCTGGGCATCCGTCCTGAATACATTTTCGACAAAGTCTATGCCTCCAATGCCTCACCGGACAACACCATCACCGCCACAGTGGAAGTGGTGGAGCCCATGGGTGCCGAAGCTTATCTGTATTTAACCACCGGTAAAAGTCCTTTTATTGCCCGCGTGGATTCCTATGAACAGCTGGAAGTCAATCAGGACATTGATCTGGTCTTTGACATGAGCAAGGCTCATTTCTTTGACAAGGAAAATGAACAGACGATTGTTTAACGCCACGGTTTTTGCATCAAATGCCACATGGCTTACTGCAGGGTGATTGAATACTTGCTTGAAAGTAAGGGTTTCCAATGACTAAACGGCAAAACGGCGTGCCGCAGGGCGGTACGCCGTTTTTTTTAGCATGGCTGATGGTTATTCTGGGACTGGGTGTCCTGCTGGTGCCTGCCGGAGTACATGCTGCCGGAGCACCCCTGCCGGATGTGAAAACATTTGAAGCCCAGGGTAACACGGCCAACGGCCATGTGCTCATTCACGCCGATGAGTTAATCTACCACGAAGCGGAGCAGCAAATCCTGGCTCGAGGATCGGTTAAGGTGTGGTACAACCAGCTGACCTTGACGGCTGATGCGGCGCAGGCCGATTTGACCACCCAGGTCATCAACGCCAGGGGCCATGTTACCCTGGATGACGCCGGACAACGTCTTGAATGTACCTCCCTGAAGTACAACCTCAAAACCGGATCTGCCGAAGCCTTGGGCATTACCTTTGCCACTGATCCCTGGTACTACCAGGGCCGTTCCATTGAGAAGTTCGGGGACAAGGAAGTGGTGATTTCCGAGCCCTCTTTTACCACCTGTAATGCCCGCCATCCCCATTATCACCTTAAAGCCAAGACCATTGATGTGGTTCTGGGCGACGCCCTTACGGCCTATGATGCCACCTTGTGCATAGGAAATACGCCGATCTTTTGGGTGCCCTGGTTCAAACGTTCCCTGTCCGACGACCGGCCGCCTCTCAGCATTCAACTGGGGTACAATGATTTCGCGGGCTACTTCGCCAACCTTAAATACAATTATTTTTTCACCAAGAAAAATTATGGCGGTCTGCTGCTCAACCTGATGGAAAAAACCGGGGTGGGCACCGGCCTGGATCACTATTTTCAGTATCAGGCCCTGGGCGAAGGCCACAGCGAACTTCATTTTTTATATGTTTTTGATCCCCAGTCCCAGCAGGAACGGGTGAGCGGCAATCTGCTCAGCGATCATCATTTCACGCCTAAGGATGAACTCAGATTAAGCGCGCAATACCTTTCGGACCGGAATTTCAACCGTGAATTTTCCAGCAACCTGGTCGACTCCTACCAGCAGCAATCCACTTTATTTTATAATCATTTAGGCAGTGGTTACAATTTCAATGCCAGCCTGCTCGAAAATTTGGCCTTTGATCCAAGGAATAATAAGTACTATACGGCCCAACGCCAGCTGCCCAGCCTGAGCTATTCCCTGTTTTCGAAAAAAATCACGGATTTCCTCCGGCCGGTGTATTTCGGGTTTTCCGGCACCTTTAATCGCAGCTTTTCCGGCGGCAATGCTGAAGATCCCGTGGTGGTTCATCAGCGCTATAAAGATGAACTGAACCTGACGCCGACATTGACCCAAAACTACGTCTTGCCCATGTGGGTGACCACCCAGCCCAGCTTGGCCTGGTCCTTGAGCACGCCGATTCAAGGCAGCTATAAAGAACAGTTGATTCCCGACTACGAAAAGGATTTGGATGGACAGTATGGCCTGTTAAATGCCTCTTACAACACCAGTGTGACCTTGACCAACAAATGGGTCAATTACGTGCATACCAAACCGACGCACTTGGTGCAAAGCCAGTTGAGTTATGATTTTCAACGCAGCTTGGATTTGTTGCATGACCAGCACCTGCCTAATGCCGGCGTAACCAGCGAAGGGTTGCGCCTGAAGCTTAGCTACAACATGGGCAATTTTTTATACAATGAAATCGGAACGCGTTACAGCTTTTTACCCGAGGTGTCTTGGTATGAGAAATGGGACAATCCACTGCTTACCGGCTATCTGCGCCTGCCCAATTTCACCCTCAACTGGCAGGGAACCTATTCCGTGCAGTTTCATGAGGTCAACAGCGGCAACGTAAATTTTAATTACTACAGCGGCCTTTGGAATGTCGCGATCAACACCTCTTATAGTTTGGCTACCGATATGAACAGCATACTGGGGGACAGTCTGTTTGTGTCCTTCAACGCCGGCGTGCGCCCGCCGGGATGGGGTTTGGGCCTGCAGGGCAATACGCAATATAATGTCATTGACCATCAGTTTACCAGTTTCACCTTAAGCATGACCAGAGACCTTCATTGCTGGACCGGACAGGCGGCCATTAAGGTTTATCAGGACGGCCATGCGGAGATCGGTTTTGGCCTGAACATCAAGGCTTTTCCCGAGATCAAGGCCGGCATGGGCAACTACTGAAATTGATCTTCTCAACCGGCGGACATGCTATGGATACGGCGGATTCTAAAAAAGATAAAGGGTTGTTGTCCCCTGGGAGAAATGCTATAATTTTCAAACTTTTTTTTCAAGACAACAATCACGTTTGGAGGCTAAGAAGGTGAAAATCTGTGTGGTCGGAACCGGTTATGTGGGCCTGGTGACCAGCGCCTGTTTTGCCGATCTGGGTAATGACGTCATCGGCGTTGATATCGACGCCGGGAAAGTGGCCATGCTCAATCAGGGCGGCATTCCCATCTATGAACCGGGGTTGAAGGAGATGGTGGACCGCAATCTGGGCAAACGCCTCAAATTTACCACGGACTTAAAACAAGGGGTCCAGGAGTCGGAGTTTATTTTTATTGCCGTAGGGACCCCGCCCGATGGCCGCACCGGAGAGGCTGATTTGACCGCAGTCAAGGCCGTGGCTGAAGGGGTGGGTAAGCACCTCAATGATAAAAAAATTGTGGTGGACAAGAGTACCGTACCCGTGGGCATGGGTGATCTGGTGGCCAGTATTATCGAAGAAACAGCCGGCACCGAGCATCATGTGCACGTGGTTTCCAACCCCGAGTTTTTAAAAGAAGGCTCGGCGGTTTATGACTTCATGAACCCCGACCGCGTTCTGATCGGCACGGACAACGAAGAGGCCGGTGAACGCCTTAAGGAACTGTACAAGCCCTTGGAAGCGGATATCATGGTGACGGATTTGCGTTCCGCCGAGATGATCAAATACGCCAGCAACGCTTTTTTGGCCACCAAAATCACCTTTATCAATGAAATCGCCAACCTGTGCGAGAAAGTCAATGCCGATGTGGCCAAAGTGGCCTATGGCATGGGATCGGATAAGCGCATTGGTCATGCTTTTTTAAATGCCGGTGCCGGCTACGGCGGGTCCTGTTTTCCCAAGGATGTGCTGGCTCTGGTGCAGAAAGCCAACAAGGAAGGCTATGATTTCAAGGTGCTCAAGGCGGTAATCGCGGCCAATGACGCCCAGAAAGAATCCATGCTCATCAGGATCAAAGAAGAGATTGGTCCTTTGGAAGGCAAAGTGATTGGTGCCTTGGGGCTGGCTTTTAAACCCAACACCGATGACCTGCGTGAAGCGGTGGCCATCCATGTAATTGGCAAGTTGCTGGAAGCCGGCGCGCGGGTAAAGGCCTATGATCCGGCCGCCATGGGCCATGCCAAGGCCGTTCTGCCGGACGTGAAGTACATGGACAATGCCTACGACGTGGCCGAAGGCGCTCATTGCCTGGTTATCTTCACCGAATGGAATGAATTCAAGGAAATGGATCTGGACCGATTAAAGGGGGCCATGAAGACACCGGTCTTGGTGGACGGCCGCAATATTTTTAATCCCCAGAAAGCCAAGGCCGCGGGCTTTCAATACCGCGGGGTGGGCAGGAAATAGAGATTTCGATAATGATTTTTCTCACGCGCAAAGAAGGCTATGGCAAGATAAGATCAACAGCTTTCTCACGCCAAGCTCGCAAAGAACGCAAAGAAAAGATGAAATCTTTTTTGGATTAAAACCTTCGAACAATCTTTTGTTTTTTCTTACTTTGCGTCCTTAGCGAGCTTGGCGTGAGACGGATCTTTTATTCTATTTTGGCCGGTTTATAAGCCAAAGGAGAGCATGCATGTCACGTGCCATTAAAGGGGTCATTCTGGCCGGCGGTTTGGGTACCAGGTTAAAACCCCTGACCGACATCACCAACAAGCATCTGCTGCCGGTGTATGACCAGCCCATGATTTTTCATCCCATCCAAAAAATGGTGGAAGCCGGGGTGAAGGATATCATGCTGGTGACGGGCGGCAACAATGCCGGTGATTTCCTGCGTCTCCTGGGCGACGGCCGCAAATTCGGGGTGCGCCGCCTGCAATATGCCTACCAAAAAGGCGAAGGCGGGATTGCGGAAGCCCTGCACATGGCGGAAGCTTTTGCCGATGGCCAAAGAATCATGGTTTTTCTGGGCGACAATGTGGTCGGCGAATCCTTGAGCCCTTATGTCAATAAGTTCAAGCGCCAATCCCAGTCCGCCATGATTCTGCTCAAGGAAGTGGAAAATCCCTCGGCCTACGGCGTGCCTGAGTTCAAGGGTGAGCGCATCGACAGAATCAATGAAAAACCGAAGAATCCTTCATCACCCTTTGCGGTGATCGGCATTTACTTTTACGATGCCTCGGTTTTTAAGATTATCAAGACCCTGAAACCTTCCCGCCGGGGTGAGCTGGAAATCACGGACGTCAACAACGCTTATTTAAAACGCCGGCAGATGACCTACGAAGTTCTTAAGCATCATTGGGCCGATGCCGGGGAATGCATTGACTCCTGGTTTCAGGCCAATCTCATGGCGCGGCAACAAAAGCTCAACTGCGACTAAAGGATCTTAATCATGCGTTTAATGATCACCGGCGGCGCCGGCTTTATTGGATCTCATTATGTGGACTTGCGGCTCAAAACCCATCCCCGCGATCTGGTGGTGGTTTATGACAAATTGACCTACGCCGGCAATCCTTCCAATTTAAAACAGGCCAAGCGATCCAAAAATTTCCGGTTTGTGCAGGGGGATATCTGTGATAAGGCCAAGGTGGCCAGGGTCATCAAACAGTACCGTCTGGACGGCATCATTAATTTTGCGGCCGAAACCCACGTGGACCGTTCCATTCTGGCGCCGGAGGATTTTGCCAAGACCGATGTGCTGGGCACGCAAACCTTGCTTGAAGCCGTGCGCCGTTTCAAGCTCAAGCGTTTTTTACAGATTTCTACTGATGAAGTGTATGGGTCCATTGAAAAAGGGCGGTTCAAGGAAACCGACCGGCTGGCACCTTCCAGCCCTTATTCGGCGTCCAAGGCCGGGGCCGACCTGCAGGTGCTGGCTTACCGGCATACCTACGGCTTGCCGGTCATGATTACCCGGTCCTCCAATAATTTCGGGCCCAGACAGTACCCGGAAAAACTGATTCCGCTGTTTGTCACCAACGCCCTGGAGGATAAATCCATGCCTCTTTATGGCGACGGGATGAACATGCGTGACTGGATTTATGTGGAGGACAATTGCCGGGGCGTGGAAATGGTGTTTGAAAAAGGCCAAACCGGTGAGATCTACAATCTGGGGGCAGGCAACACCATTACCAACAAGGAGATTACCACCCGCATTTTAAAGGTGCTGCAAAAGCCGCAACAATTGATTCAACCGGTCAAAGACCGGCCTGGTCATGACCGGCGCTATGCGCTCAACGTGGATAAAATTAAAAAGCTGGGATGGGCGCCGCAATGGACGTTTGCCGAAGGCCTGCAGGCCACGGTCGCCTGGTACCAAGAACACGTCAAATGGTGGCAGCCCCTGAAGTCAGGGGCCTATCTGACCTATTATAAGAAACAATATCAAAAAAGATAAAATACCGCGCAGCAAGCTGTCCGGTATTTTGTTACGAGTGGAAGAAAAACATTATTTTAACACGCTTCATCCCCGCCGCTGCAGGCGCCCCTTTCCAATAATATCTATGCTGGTCGGGGCAGCAAGCTGCGGGGCATTCGCGACAGCGTAATAAGCAACAGGAGGAGTATAACCTTAATGGCAACCAAAAGCAGCAAAAAGAAAACCGCACTGATCACGGGCGTGACCGGACAGGACGGCAGCTACCTGGCAGAACTATTGATAGCCAAAGGCTATAAAGTCTTTGGCTGTGTACGCCGTAATTCCACCGAAAATTTTGAAAGGCTGGAGCATTTTAAAAAAGACATCGAACTGCTGGAAGTGGATTTACTCGATCAAATGTCCATTATCTCGGCCTTGAAAAAAGCCAAGCCCCGCGAAGTGTACAATCTGGCGGCCCAGTCCTTTGTGCCCACCAGCTGGGATCAGCCGGTACTGACCGGGCAATTCACGGCCCTCGGTGTCACCAAGATGCTCGAAGGCATCAGGGAAATCGACCGCACGGTTAGGTTTTATCAGGCTAGTTCCTCCGAGATGTTCGGCAAGGTGCGGGAAGTGCCGCAGACGGAGAATACACCCTTTTATCCGCGCAGTCCTTATGGTGTGGCCAAGGTGTACGGCCATTTCATCACCGTTAATTATCGCGAGAGCTACAACATTTATGCGGTGTCCGGTATTCTCTTCAACCATGAATCCCCGCGGCGGGGCAAGGAATTCGTGACCCGCAAGGTCACCAATGCTGTGGCGCGCATCAAACTGGGGCAACAGAAAGTATTGGAAATGGGCAACCTCAATTCCAAACGGGACTGGGGATTTGCCGGCGATTATGTGCGGGCCATGTGGATGATGCTGCAGCAAGCCAAGCCTTCCGATTATGTGGTAGCCACCGGCCAAACCCACACGGTCAAGGATATGGTCAAGATTGCCTTTGACCATGTGGGCCTGAACTGGAAAACCTATGTAAAGATTAATCCCAAATTCATCCGTCCGGCGGAAGTGGATTTGTTGCTGGGGAACCCGGCCAAAGCCAAAAGACAATTGGGCTGGAAGCCGGAAGTGAGTTTTGAGCAGATGATCAAAATGATGGTGGATGCCGATTTGGAACGGGTGGCAACGGAAATTAAAATCAGAAAAGAACACCCGGTGGTACGGTAAACACCAATTACACTCTTCAATCATTTTGTTCGGGATAACCAGAGGATGATCGCTTGTGAAACTACTCATCATCGGCGCTGACGGTCAAGTCGGCCATTTCCTAATGCACCATGCCCGGGCTGGGCATGAGGTTATTGGCACTGGCTTTGATGAGCAAGTCGGCCTGAAGGCACTTGACATCACCGATAAGAACGCCACCGCCGGATTGATCAAAAGCGTGCAACCGGATCATGTTATATTAACCGCTGCCTTAACCAATGTGGATGGCTGCGAGGAGCATCCGGATCAGGCCTTCAGGATTAACACGGAAGCGCCGGTTCATCTGGCCAAATGCTGCCGCGAACAGGGCGCGGGGCTTACCTTTTTTTCCACCGAATATGTCTTTGACGGAAAAAATGGCCCCTATGGTGAAGCGGATGAGCCCCATCCCTTGTCGGTCTATGGCCGGAGCAAATGGGAAGCAGAGCAGCAAATCACCGCCATTTTGGAGAAGCCTTTAATCATCCGCACTACCGTGGTTTTTTCCTATTTGCCGGGCTCGGTCAACTTTTTCATGCAGATCCTTAAGCGCGCCCGGCAGCAAGAACCGATCACCGTGCCCAATGATCAAATCGGCAATCCCACCCATGCCTGTAACCTGGCCGGGGCTACTTTGGAATTGATGGAGCAAGGGCAAAGCGGGATCTTTAATTTGGTGGGCGCCAGCCGGGTGGGGCGGGATGAGTTTGCGGAAAAAATATTAGAAAAATTCAAGTTTACGCACACCAAAATTAACACGCTCAGCACTGCGGCGCTGCATCAAAAGGCCGCCCGGCCTTTGCAAGCCGGGTTGAGAACAGAAAAAGCGTCGGCCCTGCTGGTGCGCAATCCATTATGGACTTTAGATCACGCCTTGGACTTTACGGCTGATCAAATGAAACAAGAGGAGCATCAGGATGGACGCCCAAGCCAAAGCTAAACGCAAGCAACGCCTCCAGATTGCCTTTGGTTTTGCCATCAGTGTGGTGTTTGTCTTCCTGGCCTTGCGCCACATTGAATTTCCCAAACTGTGGCAGACCTTTACCCAACTCAAGGCCTGGTGGCTGCTTCCCGGGGCGCTCATCATTTTGGGGACCTATTATCTGCGGGTATTGCTTTGGCAGGTCGTCTTGCGGCAAAAATATGCCACCCGCCAGTGGGATTTGTTTCGAATCATTACCATCGGTTATTTTACCAATAACATTCTTCCGCTCAAATTAGGGGAAGTCATCCGGGCCTGGCTGCTGAGCAAAAAGGGAGAACTTCCCATGAGCACCGCCTTTGCCGTGGTGGTCATGGAGCGGGGCTCTGATTTGTTGGCTATGTTGATTTATTTTTTAGTGATGCTGCTGCTCGTTCCTTTTGCACCCTGGCTGAAACTATCAGGCATCATCCTGGGCGGCGTGGGCATGGGTTTCCTGCTGGTGGTGCTTTTGAATTACCGCTTTGGCGGACACCTGCTGGAAAAAATTGAAGGGCCTTTGAACAAACTCCATCCCAAGATCGGCCCTTTCATCCACCGGCAATTGGATAAATTTTTGGAAGGGTTGAAATTGTTGAACCGTCCTTCCCAAGCCTTGGGCGTGATGGGTCTGGCCTTGTTGGCCTGGTTCGGTTGGATGGTGGTCACTTATGCCTGTTTTAAGGCCATGAATGTCAATTTACCTTTTCTGGCCGCGGTTTTTCTGATCGTGGTTTTAAATTTTGGGCTGATGATTCCTTCCTCGCCGGGTGGTATCGGTGTTTTTGAATTCATGGTCATCTTGGCGCTCAAGCCCTTTGGCGTGGAAAAAGAGTTGGCCCTGGGCATAGGCTTTACTTTTCATATGCTCCAATACGTCTTGACTTTGGTGTTGGGCTGGGTGTTTGCCTTGCAAATGAATGTCTCCATGTCCGCCGCTTATCATGCCGGCCAGGCATCCGGGGAAAGCGGCCGGCCTGTTACTGCCGGAACAGAAGGTTTGGGAGAGCAATGATCCATGAAACTTAAACTATTAATCACCGGTGTGGAAGGGTTTGCCGGGTCCTATTTGGCCCAGTGGGGGCTGGAGCAGGGAGCAGTGGTTCATGGCACGGTCTATCCCCGGGCCTCTCTGCGAAATATCGAGGCCATCAAAGGGCTGCACACCCATCCCGTGGATATCCTGGAAGCCGACCGCTTGGCTGAGCTGGTTAAGGCTATCAAGCCTGATTACATTTTCCATTTGGCCGGACAGAGCAATGTCTTTGCCAGTAACCACTTGGCTGATCAGACGCTTAAGACCAATGTGATGGGTAACTTCAATATTATAGAAGCGGTCAGAAAATCCGCCAGAAAAGCAAGAGTGTTGATTGTGGGCTCGGCCAATGAATACGGAAAAGTCTCCAAAAATAACCTCCCAATTAAGGAAACCTGCCCGTTCAACCCGGATAATCCCTATGCGGTTTCCAAAGTCTGCCAAGAGCTGATGGGGCAATATTACGCTATACATCATGACCTGGACATTGTCTTGGT
>CAYVTN010000040.1:0-13048 GCA_964454395.1 uncultured bacterium
ATCCTTCTTGGCAAAAAAAATTTCTTTTTAGAGGATCAGGATGCTCATCGTCGTCCACTTTGACGGGCTCACTGATCGCCAGACTTTAATTTTTCACCGGCAGGCGTAAAACAAATACCGCGCCGTGTGGCTCCTGGCGGTCCAGTTCGATCGATCCTTCCATTTCTTCCATGAGGTGTTTGACCATAAACAACCCCAGGCCCGAGCCCTGTGTCCGGGTGGTGTAAAAAGGCTCGAAGATTTTATCCGCTGCTTCAGGCGCAATGCCGGGCCCATTATCCGCCACGATCAGCTGGACCCACGGCTGACGCGGTTCATGACGCACGGTGATCGCCACCTCACCATGCGCCTCCAAATGGTCGTAGGCATTGAGCAGCAGATTGATCAGCACCCGCTGCAACTGTTCTTCATCCATCCACACCGGCGGCAAATCCCCCGGCACCCGGTAGGTGATGGATACGCCTTTATGTTCAAATTTTTTGGAAACAAAGGTCAGCACCCGGTTCAACGCTTTATCCACCGGAAAGGAGGTAAAGGTGAGTTGCACCGGCCGGGCGAAATTCATAAGTTCCTTCACAGTCAGGTCCACGCTGCGCACATTGCTCAGCATGGTTTCAAACAGCTGCCGGTCCTGATGATCGGGCGCCATGGCCTCAAAACTCAATTGCAGTGATGTGCCGATGATGGTGAGGGGATTTCTGATTTCATGGGCCACGCTGGCCGCCAGTTTTCCCACCAGAGCCATTTTTTCGGCCCGTTTGAGGTGATTTTGCGTGTTCTGTAATTTGGTCATCATTAATTCGAGATGGGCGTTTTGCTGCTGTAACTGATAGATGAAATAGGCACTCTCAATGGCCTGGGCCACATAAGCCAGATACAACCGGAAAAGTTCCCGCTTGTCGGGGGTGGTTAAAAAAGGCTGTCCTGCCGACAAGGTCAGGTATCCGATAATTTTTCCGCCAATGCGTACGGGCAGGATGTAAAAATAAGGGTAATCCGCCGCGGCCAACTGGTTGAGCATGGCCGGGCCCGGCCTATAGTCAAACTCATTTTTTCCCTGCTCGTAATCGTCATGGATGGCCGAAGCCCTTACCGGCTGCTGCAGGTAACCGGTAATGATTTCTTCCGGCATGTTGCGCACCGCCGTGATTTCCAGTTCCCCGGTGCGTTTGTTGACCAGCAACAAGCACCCCGACTGGGCCCGGCTTAAGTAAAGCGCTTTTTCCACCAGCACGTTGCTCAGCCGTCCAAAATCTTCCTTATGGTCTATGTTGTTGATTACTGTTAACGCATGGCTGATCTCTTCTAGGGTAGGTGCTGTGCTTGGGAAGGACGCTTCTGTGGTCAAGGCCATCACCTGCTTGCTCCTGAGCGTTGATCGCTTCAGCCTCTTTGACAGTTCTTGGCAGCCTAAAAAGGTTGATTATCCTTATTATCGAAAAATTATGAGAGACCTTGAGATGGAACGTTTCCGCCAGACAAGATCATGACAGGCTTCCCCCCTCGGGGCGGATTAAAACACCTCCCACCTCTTTGCTTTTTTAACCACTTCCCAGCTTCCACCCAACAACCCGTCATCATGGCTCAATCCCCCACCTTTAATTGTCGAGCGGCTTTTCAATTACATCCAACTGGAAATCAGGTAAAAAGTGCAGAAACGATTGATCATAGGCAAAATAGGCATAACCTGGCAAATGGTCGACCTTGTTTAGTTTCAACAGCTCCTTGAAAACCAAGCCTGCCCGTCCCCCGTCTGAAGGAAAGAGCTGACTGTCATCCACCGTCACCAAGCCCTCTTTTCTCATGCTGCTGGACACCATTTCCCGCATGAAGCCCATGGTCGACTTTTTTTTAGCCAACTCTTCGATGACTCTTTCATTGAGCACTTTTTTGTTTTTTTTATCCAACGCAAAAGGTTTTGTCATCATCATCACCCCTTTGGTTATCTGCTGATGTCGCCCGCATAATTAAAGAGCAATTATCGTGCCACTCTGTTTTTTACTTATTTGAAAGGTTTTTATTACTATTACTGTTTCAAAAGCCAACCTTTGTTTCACACCCCTTCTTTGTGAAACGCCGGTCACAAAGATAGACACCGAAACGTGACAGTAATCCCGGCAGGTTTACATTTTATCCAATTTCTTCAAGTCCTCGTCCTTGCCCACAATGACCAAGGTGTCGTCCTTGCCCACCTCGTGATCAGGAGTGATCATCACATCATAGTATGAGGATTCATGGCCGACGCCGTCGCTGTCAATCTCCAGTTTGCGGTGCTTGATGGCAATGACATTGACGTTGAATTTTTTTCGGAATTCGGTTTCACGCAGGGTCTTGCCGATCACGTCTTCCGGCGCCGGCACTTCCACCACTGAAATGCCCTCCGATAATTGGAAGTAATTGAGCACCCGGGCCGCAGTCAGTTCGCCTACCAGGTCAATGGCCGCTTCCCTTTCCGGAAACACCACGCGGGTGGCGCCCACCTTGTCAAGCACCTTGGCATGAAGCACATTGGTGGCCTTGGCGATGACTTCCGCCACACCCAACTCCTTCAGGATCATTACGGCCATCACCGAAGCCTCAATGCTCTCGCCTATGGACACAATGGCCGTATCCACATCGGCCACACCGGCCGCCCGCAAGGCTTTTTCATCCGTCACATCGGCGGTCATGGTTTGCGTCACCAGATCGGACATTTCCTCCACCCGTTCGGAATCACTGTCAATGGCCAGCACCTCGGTCTTGGCGCGGATCAAGGCCTCGGCCACATGCTGGCCAAAATTGCCCAGTCCCAGAATGGCAAAAGACTTTCTTTTCTTGGTTTCCATGCGGGTGGACAAAGGCCGCACACTTTTAAGCCATTCGTCAAATTTAAACCAGTCCAGATCTTCCTTGGATTTTTTATCCACCTTTTTTTTCTTGGGTGTGCTCATCCAATACTCACTCTCCCCTCGGGGTATTTAAGTTGCGGATGTTGGGCCTGATAGGCCGCGGCCAGGCCCAACGTCAGCGGTCCCAGCCTGCCGATAAACATGGCCACTATGATAATCAGTTTTCCGGCCCAGGAAAAATTGGCGCACAGGCTCTCGGCCGCGCCGTCGCCCACGGAAAGGCCCACGGTGCCCAGGGCCGAGGCCACTTCAAAGAGAATTTTGATGACATGCTCGTGTTCAATAACAACCAGCAGCAATGTCAGCAAACCCAGGATAAAGATCATGGCCACAATGATCATGAGGGCCTTGAAAATAGTATTAATGGGAATGGCCCGGCGAAAAGCCACCACATCATCCTTGCCGCGCAACGTGCTCCACACTGAAAAAAGCACCAGTGCAAAAGTCGTGGTTTTGACACCGCCGCCGGTGCCCCCGGAGGAGGCGCCGATGAACATTAAAGGGATGATTAAAAACAGGCTTTCAGCAGGCAAATGGTTTATTTCGCTGATGTTGAATCCCGCTGTCCGGCAGATGGAGGAAATGAAGAAACTGTGCCATATATCCAAGTGAGCCGTGATCATCAGCCCCAGCGTGCCTGCGATCAGGAGCCCGGCTGTGGTGGCAAATACAATTTTGCTGTGCACTGAAAATTTGGTGCGCTTTTTGGTCAGCACGTCCCACACTTCATTGAGCACGAAGAAGCCCAATCCTCCGATCAGGGCCAGCAGCAGAATGGTCAGCGGCACCACCAGCTTGTCCTGCTGGCTGACCAGGTTGTCTGAAAACACGCTGAAGCCCGCGTTGTTAAAGGCGGAAATGGAATGAAAAAAACCGATACCCAGGGCTTTGATCAAGCCATCGGTCCTTATATAGGGAACACTGATGATAAGACCGCCCAACAATTCCATGGTCAGACTCAAGGTCAGCACCCGCCATATGAACTTGCGCATGCCTTCCGTGGTTTCCAGGTTCATGGCCTGCTTGATGGTCTGGCGGTCATGAAGGCTGATTTTGCGCCCCATTAAAATTACGGCTGCCGAGGCCAGCATCATGTATCCCAGTCCGCCGATTTTAATGAGCACGATAATAATACCCTGCCCCAGGGGGGTAAAAGCAGTGGCTGTGTCGCGCACGATCAGGCCGGTCACGCAAATAGCCGAAGTGGAGGTAAACAGCGCATCAATAATATGCAAAGGGTGACCCACTGGCGTGGCCCAGGGCAGGAGCAGCAGACCAGTGCCGGCCAGGATTAAAAAAACAAAAAACAGCACCAGCCGCTGAAAAGGATTGAACCCCTGACCTTTGCCGCCGGTAGCCTCTCTGCGGGTAGTGAACATATCTTTTATAAATTCATCGGTTGATTTCATGAATGGGCTTCCAGACCATGCCGCATGATCTTACTGCATTTAAACCCCACGGCCACGCGGTAACTCAGGCAATAGGCCGCAGGATGGAGGCCGTTGCCCCACTGATCCAGGGCCAGATGATGGGCCAGGCCAAAAGCCAGGCCGATCAACCAAGCCGGCCATATACCCCACCAAGCCAGCAGAAGTAAAACCGGTACTGCCTCCCAGCCGTGAAAAGGAACCCAAATGTGTTTTTCATTGAAATGACGGTAAAAACCCAGGAAATCCTGCAGCCGCAAGGAGCGCTGGCCGGCGATCACATAATCCACCAGATGGTCCAGATCCATAAAAAAACCTGCCAGAGCCGAGGCCAGCCCGGCCTGCCATGAATGTAAAAGTTGCCATAGAAGAAGCCCGCCGCCAACGGAGGCCAGGGCATGAACTTTGGGACTCATTTCAACCTGCCTGTTATTTGAATAATTCGTCTGATTCCGGGACGTGATCCGCCTTTAAACGTGATGGATCCCAGGGATAAAGGGATAAAATCACCGCAATAATGGCGGTGGCCATCAGCCAGCTGATGCCGATGGATGCCAGAGCAGCCACGGGGTAACCTTCGTAAGGCTTGGCCAGTTCGGTCATCACCGAACGGACCAGCATGATCAGCAGAATCAAGGGGGTCAGATACTTAATCAAATAATCCCAGCCCTTTTTCAGCTTCATGCCTGCGCCGACATTGATGTGCCGCCTTAAAACCGCGGCTTTGAGGATGTACCCCACCACCAGACATTCCAGGAGCCCTGCCACCACCAGGCCGTATTGGTTCAGAAAATGGTCCACAATATCCAGCCAATACAAGCCCGCGCCGGAAGTAAAAATAAGCGAGCCCAAGGCCCCCACTGCACAAAGTACGGTTACCAGCACTTTTCTGGACCATTTAAATTTGTCCATGAGCGCGCTGGTCATGGCTTCAATAATAGAAACCCCTGAAGACAATCCGGCTATCACCAAGGACGAAAAAAAGAGCACCCCAAAGACTTCCCTTAAATAAGGCAGCTTGGAAATGGCCTCCGGGAATACCACAAATGCCAGGGTCGGCCCTGATTTGACCACCTCGCTGATGGCGACGCCCTTGCTCTGACCCAGATAGCCTAATATGGCAAACACCGCAACTCCAGCCACAAAGGAATAAAGGCAGTTGGCCAGGCTGGTAATCCATGCATTCTGGACCAGGTCGCTCTTTTTCGGCAGATAGCTGGCATAGGCAATCATGATCCCGAACCCAATGGACAAGGTAAAGAAGATCTGGCCATAGGCTGCCATCCACACCTTGGGATCGAGCAACTTGCTCCAGTCGGGTTTTAAATAATAGGCAATGCCTTGCAAGGCGCCGGGCAGGGTCAGGCCCCAGCCCACCATGATCAAGGTGGTGATGACCAGCACAGGCATAAAGATCTTACAAGCCCGCTCAATACCGCGGTGAACTTCGCGAAAATTAATCAGCCAGGTAATGACCCACATTAAAAGCGTGGCCGTCAGGATGATCGGCCTCAAACCGCCCAGATGACCGGGCGCATCGGTCAGGCCGAGAAAATGATGGAGAAAAAACTGCTGCGCATCAGCACCCCAGGCCAGGTTAAAGGAAAAGACCACAAAATTGGCGCACCAGCCGATCACCACCTGGTAATAAAACATGATGCCAAACATAACGAATACAGGCATCCACCATCCCAAGACTTCGGCCGGCCGTTTGACTTTGGCAAAAGCCAGGGGGCTGGAAGCCTGGTGTTTGTGGCCCAGGCCATATTCCAGAATCATCAAGGGAATACCGGCTGTAAACAAGGCCGTAAAATAAGGCACTAAAAAAGCGCCGCCTCCATTGGCATAAGCCATATAAGAAAAACGCCAAATGTTTCCCAAGCCAATGGCTGATCCAATGGCTGCCAGTAAAAACCCCCAATTCGATGAAAACGCGCCCCGCGTCCGGCCTGATGCGGTTGTGTCCATAGGCCTCCCCTCCAAAATAACAACACAGGTTGCGATGGTTACCACAACCTGTGCCGGTTAAAAATGATAGCTTTTCACCCCAGGGCTGTCAATACTGAAATAGGCAAGACAATTTCACGTCTACTGGTCTTGGTTTTTTTGCCGATACTTAACCAAGAAGTACTCTTTGCTTTCTGTGACCGTAGGGAGAACCATCATGTCCAATTTAAAAGGTACTGATATTGTCAGTGTTAAAAACATGCTTACCCAGGCAGGCAATGAGGTGCTGCAGCAGTTTCTCCATGACCTGTCGCCTGAAGCCAGGGATAAATTTCAAAAAGTTTTGGCGGTATCGTGGGTGCCGGTGTCCTTGGCCAGCGAGATCTTTGAAAAAGCGTCACAGGTGTTGTATCCTTCCGACCCTCTGGCCCTGCAAAAACTGGCCCGCGCCTGTGCGGACGATCATTTCAAGGGAATTTATAAATTTCTGGTGCCGCTCTTCGCTTCGCCTATGGGGGTGATCAAGCGGTCTTCCAAACTGTGGCGTACCTTTTATGATGAAGGCGATGGATCGATCGAAGAGGAAAACATGGCCGAGCGTAAAGCCGTCTTCGTGGTTAAAGGCAATCCGGGATTAACCAGTGCTAATTTAGAGTTTATCGGCGGCTGGTCAGCCCGGGCTCTGGAGATAGCAGGCGCCAAAAAAGTCAATTACACCATCGAAGCCCAGGATCCGTCCTGCTGGAAATGGCGCTTTGCCTGGTTTTAGGGCTGTTATTCTCCCATAACCTTAATCACCAGCCGTTTGGGCCGCTGGCCGTCAAACTCCGCATAAAATACGGTTTGCCACGGCCCCAGATCGAGGTCACCATTGGTAATCGGCAGGATCACCTGGTGATGGACCAGCAGATTCTTTAAATGGGCATCGCCATTGGTCTCCCCGGTGGCATGATGACGGTAACCTTTTTTAAAAGGGGCCAGTTGTTCCAGCCATTCCATGATATCCTGGTGCAGGCCCGGTTCATTGTCATTGACAATCACCCCGGCGGTGATGTGCATGGCTGACACCAGCACCATGCCTTCCTTGACCTGCGATTCTTTGACCACCGCAGCCACATCAGGCGTAATGTTGATCAATTCCTTGAGCTTTTTGGTGTTAAAAATTTTGTAAACGGTATGACTTTTCATGTTCCCTCCTCGGAAGGCTGGGCGGCCAAACGCTCGGCCTTCCGAGTAATCGATTTTTTGGGAGAATCGAAAATCGATAGCTCCGGGGCTTGCTTCGATATGCGTAAGAATCCTGCAAGAACAACAAGAAAGAGAAGGGGTAAGCATCCTGCCAAACTTCACTGATTAAATCTTTAGCAGCACCTTGAATAAATTTTCGTATTCCTCGGCAATCATATCCCAATTGTAATGGGATTTTATTTTTCCTATGGCCATCGAACGGTATTTTTCGGCTTCATTAGGATTCGCCATCAGATATTCAATTTTCGCAATAAGATCCGCCGTATTATTGGGTTCATACCACAAACCCGCGTGACCTATGACCTCCCGATTAAATTTCACACCATTCACGATGATGCAATTGCCGTAAGCCATGGCTTCCAACAGGGCGGGATTTGTGCCCCCCACCTCATTTCCGTGGATATACATATAAGCATTCGAACGCAGTTCATTGCATCTTTCTCCGAACACATAGCCGGTAAAGATGATTCTTTTATCTTGAGTCGACCGGAGTCCGGCAATATATTTTTTCGCATACGGGGCATCACCGACAATGACAAGTGGCATGTCGCTGAAAACTTTTTCATAGGCCTTGATGACTATGTGAGCGTTGTTTTCCGGCTCAAGTCGGCTTACGTATAATACAAACCTTCTTTTTTTCAGCCCGTATTTTTCCATCATGGCGCCGGGTGGCATCGTATTAATATTCGCGCCGTACGAAATATATTTCGTGTTTCTTTTAAATTGTTCCTTGTAGTATGCCTGAATCCGTTTCGAATCGGAAATTATTTCATTGGCGAACAGGGTCGCTATTCTTTCAGAGATACGGTAGGCGAGTTTTCCGAGGTTACTCCATTTTTTCCTTTTCCATTCCAAGCCATCAACATTCATGAGCACCTTTTTTCCAAACATTCTCGGAATAAAAAGAAAGATGCTGTTTATTGTATTGCAAAAATATACAATACTCGCCTTGGTGAAAACCACGTGAACGGCCGAAAAAAAAGTATGCACCAAAGTCTCAAAATACTTGTGTTTTATCGTAGGCAGAAAAACAAGTTTTACACCTTTGTAATCGCTTGTCGCAGGGCGTTTCTTGTCTTTGCGGCAGTAAACTGTAATATGATGGCCATTTTTCACAAGGCGCGTGCTCAGTTCTTCGGCAAACGTTTCATAACCGCTGTAATTGGCGGGAATTCCCCGGATGCCGACAATGGCTATTCTCATTTGCGGTTTATTCATTTTTCTCCTTCTTTTTTATGATGGAGACCAATAAATACGGATTGAGGAAGGATTCCCTGATAAAGTCAGGCAGCTGGTCAAGCATCAAAAGAGTCAGTTTAAGGATAAGTGACACAGGTTTCAACCACCTTGAATTGCGTAAATTAAAACCTATGTACCCCTGCAACTTCAAAGGGTTAAACGCACATTTTTTTTCAAACAAGCCGACCGTGTTTTTGACATCCCGGTAACTCCACAGGAATTTATTAAACGGCGAATGAAAAGAAATCCCCCATTTATGTCCGATGAATTGAAATAACTTTGTTCTGGAAATATTGTGATGGAAATCCACGGGAAAGGAGCGGTTCGGGCACGATAAAATAACAGTGCCGGTCTTCGTGGTCACGCGCAAGGATTCCCTTATAAATCTTTTTCGCCGATCTTGGTAATCTTCCTTCAATTGCGACGTTGCGCCTACCGCGCCTATATGCTCCATTACGCCCAAGGCAATAACCGCATCAAAAACACCGTCTTTGAAAGGCAGTGCTTCGCCGTCGGCAATAAAATAATGTTCCGTACTTTGCCGGCGTTTTGCCCACCATCCAACGCGCCAGCCTATATCGACGCCGTAGGTTCGAGGAAACCCGCTGCGCAAAAGCTCTTCCACATCCGCCCCGCCCCCGCAGCCCAGGCACAATATTTTGCTTTTTTCATTAAACTTCATTTTTTTTAAAAGCGGCACAAAATAGCGTCTAAATCTTTCTCGGGTCCTTAGGTCCTCATGGTCAAGTAAATCCTTATCATCTTCCATGCCCCCATACGTGGAGCTTATATCCTTTTGCTCAATAAAGGAAATAAAACCCTTTATTCTTTTGTAGCTGGAAGAACAGTTTTTACAAACCACGACTTCCTGCTTCAGGGACGCCTCATTTAAATGACTTGAGCATTTCGTACAGGTCAGCATAAATTATTCCTCTAAATAAAAATACTTCGTATCCTTCAAACTGAAGGTTTTATGCCCTTTAGGTGCGCGGGAAAATTTGCGAAACAAAATTCTATCCATTGATATATTGTAGCTGCCGAGGCCGCAAACCGAACATTTGCAACCTTTCGGCATTCTGTTGGTTTTTGGCAGGTTTTTGGCTTCCCGTCTAAAGGCTGCGTATTCCTTTGAATGCCAGATTTCATAGAAACTTTTTTCCTTCAGACTGCCCATTTTTTTCAAGCATTCGCAGCAGGGATTCACGATTCCATCGGCCAGCACAACGCCGTAAAACCATCCGGCATAACAGGATATTTTATTATAAAGCCAGCGCATTTTATTTTGCTCGTCGCCCTTGTTAAAGTGCTCGCTGGTGAAAATCCCAAAGTTATTCAGCAGCCCGTATTCGGAGGCTTTATTACCCGCCTCCTCAACCAGCTTCCTTAATATTTTGTCATCATCATCGTCAAGTGCGATGTCCTGTATGTCCTTATATACAGCCAGGTCCCTTAAAGAAAGGCTGGCAGCGCCAAGTTTTTTCGCAAGTTCCACCATGGCCACGACATCCTTGAAATTGTGCTTTGAAATGACAAATGAAAGCTGGAGCACAGGCCGTCTTTTTTTGAGTTTTTCTTTTTGTTTTTTCAAATAGGTAAGGGTCTCTATAATTTTTTGAAAATGTTCTTCTCTAGTATTGACGTGAACTTTAACATAAGATTCCGGCGTAGCGGCATTCAGGCTTATTTGAAGATGGCCCACCCCGGCATTAATAAGCTTCAAGATTTTATCCCGGTCAAGCAAATATCCATTGCTGCTGATATCGCATACAAACCCTTTGGCAGCTGCATACGAAATCATTTCGATTGAATCGGGATTTAAAAAAGGTTCTCCCCGACCCACAAATTTGATTTTTTCCACTTGAAGTTTGACAAGATCGCGTATAAGGGGCTTATAGATATCCCAGCTCATCAGAGCTTTGTTTAAATCGATTCCCGGATTGTTCAGATAATATTCTTTTGTCGTTGCATCGGGAAAATAGTCCCGGCGGCCGCCTCTTTTAGGCGGATGATCCCAGCACATGACACATCTGTAATTACATTGATTGGAAAGCCCGATCTGAACCATCAAGGGCCCGGTATAAGCACGTCTCCCGGATAAGGCGCCCAGGGCAAGTTTGGCATACCTAAAATATCGTTTCACGTGACTTTCCTTTTTCTTTATAAGCGCATTGCATATTTTTTTCAACTTATACTATAAATACTTTTGCCTGTAAAGATCTTAATGTTTCCATAATCCACCGTCAAATTCCGAATCGGCTTTTAGGCACAAAGGTATTTATGAAAAATAGGCTCTCCTGAATATCAAACCACCTATGCGAATATGGGCGGCCCACCTTGGGCCCATGTTCTTTTTCTGGCTTAAATTGCCGCGAGGGCTCCCCTCGGCCCCGACCCGACCGGAATGGATATAATATAGAAGGGACGCCTCCGGCAGCTTAGAAAACCTTAGGGCGTAGGGGTGATGCCCTGCGGTCTTCTCAACCCCTGGCGCCAGGAACGTGTCCAAAGCCCGAAAAAGAACATGGACGCAAGGTGGGCTGCCAAATAAAAATCAGACGGTGGATTTAGGGGTTTAGCTCAACCTTGGCGAATTTGCTTTTTCTGGCCCTCAACTAGTGATAAGGTGAGGACTGTGCGCCGGCGGATAAGCTTTTGAAGGCGGTCCGCCCTTGATGTGGTAAAGTACAAGGGGATGGGCCCCGGGCTTGTTCTGCTAGCCTGTTTTTTTGGCCGTAAAAGCAAATTTGCTGAAGCCGAGTCATTTATTATTTTAACGGCATGTTTTAGTTGAAATGCGCTCTCATAAAATTATAAATGATGCGCAGTTTGTCATGCGCCTGTTTGCTGCCGAGTTTCCATAAAATATAATGCGCGATAATTCTTATCCAGCACCCCAAAAAGATGATTCCTTTAACCAAAAAATAATTATAAGTACCGAGCCTTTTTTTTACCAGCATAAACAACCCGTTGTCAAAGCTTTTAAAGAAATGATCATCCTGTTGTATCAGGCTCCTCCCCTGATAGTGATAAACCCGGGCCGTGGGAAGATAAACCGTCTTTTTTCCGGCTGCCTTAATTCTCAGGCAAAGGTCAACGTCTTCCCCGTACATAAATATTTCTTCATCGAAAATGGCACGCCCCCCGACCACGGAATGTTTCAACATAAGGCAGGCGCCGGACGCCCAATCCGCCGTTACAGGCTCGTCTGCTTCATCGATGTACATCCCTTCAAAATGTTTTGATTTTTTAAACAATCGAGCCAAAAAAAACATTTCGTTAAACGCTCTTTTAGCCGTGGGGAATCCGCCCGCAGTACTTCTTTGCGTCGAGGCGTCTTTATTCAGAAGCGCAGGCCCCACGCAGCCGACATCGGCATGGGAGAGCAGGTAATCCGCCATTTGATTTATGGCGTCTCCTTCAACCTTGGTGTCGGGATTCAACAAAAGAACAAGCTCGGCTTTTTTATCGACGTTTTCGTAAGCGATGTTATTGCCTTTTGAAAAACCGTGATTCATTCTGCCTTTCATGACGTTTACGTCGGGATAATTTTCGGACACCAACCCCGCCGTGTCATCGGTGGAATTGTTGTCAAATAAAATGATTTCATAATCATAATCCCTTATGCTTTTTTTCACACTCTCAAGGCAGGCGGATATATACTCCCGGGAATTCCACGTCACAATGATTATTGATATCTTAGCGTTCATTTTCCACCTTGCCTTCAATCGCCACCGCCATGATGGAGTGCCGGGGAATGACCGTTTCCGCTTTTTCACCGTCGAGGGTGAACGGCTGCGTTTCTAATCCAACGGTCATTTTCCTTTCGTTCATCGAATTGATCGACGGCCCTTTGAGGATTACCGCATGAACTTTCAAAGCAGGGCGAAAATTCCTTATTTTAATCTTTACCTCCATGGGCTTATCCAATGATTTGTTAACGGCAATGAAAAACAGGGCTTTCCCCGAGGTCGTGGCGAGCACCTCAAGGGTTTCAACGCCCTTGATCGAGCCCATCCTTCCGCAGGCGGGAGAATCAAACAAGGGGTTGTTTGTAACAACCGAATCAACAACCGTTTTTCCGACAAAATCCGAAAATAGTTTCATGACATAATATTGCGGCCTCGGATTGCCGGATTGGGAAATAAGTCCAAAATACCAGTTGCCGCATAACGAAAAAAAATTGGCAAAATCCAGGTTATTGGATTTATAAAATTCCGTCAACAGCGACGCCACATATAGGCCGCCGCCGAGAGAAGCGGTAAGATCCGAAAACTTTAAATGGGGCTGGGCAAAAAAGGC
>CAYVTN010000041.1:0-12743 GCA_964454395.1 uncultured bacterium
CCTATCATCCCCGGCCGGGCGATCGCATTGTCTGGCAGGTGGAAGAAGAGAAAAAAATGGTGTTGGCCGAATTGGTGGAAACCCTGCCTCAGCGGCATACCATCACGGTAACCCTTAATGGCGAACCCAAAGTCATCGATACGGGTGGCAGTAAGATTTTGATCAACGGTCAGGTGCCCGCCACGCCGGCTATTGATCTCAAAGACCATGATGATGTTCGTATTGAACATGTTCCGGGCCGGCCGCCGCTTTTATCCCACGTTTTGGAAGGCCTGACCCCGCCGCCTCAGGCCGGACCTATCAAGATCAGAGTCAACGGCCAAGCCGCAGGTTTTACCACGCCCTTGGAAGACGGCGCAAAAATCGAAATCTCCTTCGGTTAAGGTTAATGTTGATGACCGATGACCAATTGGCGCTCATTGCCCTCAACTTGATGGAGGGTCTCGGCCCCACCACTATTCATCGCTTATGCACCCATTTTCATAATCCCGTGGCAGTATTTAGGGCGTCCCTTCCTGCGCTTGCCGGCATGGCCCATGTCAATGAAGTGTTGGCCAGGCGGCTTATGCAGGAAGATTGGAAGCATCGGGCCATGGCGGAACTGGAGAAGGCCAAGAAGCATCAATGCCGGATTCTGACCTGGGAGGATAACGACTATCCCAGCCTGCTTAAAGCTGTCGATTTCCCGCCGCCCGTGATTTATGTGAAAGGCAGCCTGCTGGCTGATGACAACCAAGCTTTGGCCATAGTGGGCTGCCGCAAACCCACTGCTTATGGGCAGCAGGCAGCCCGGGCTTTTGCCAAAGCTTTGGTTAAAGCCGGTTTCACCATTGTTTCCGGACTGGCCTACGGCATTGACCGGGTGGCCCATGAAACTGCTTTGGAACAGGGTGGCCGGACCCTGGCCGTGGTGGCTCATGGTGTGGACCGGCTTTATCCTCAGGCGCACCGGTCTCTGAGGGACGACATTGTTCGACAGGGCGCCGTTATTTCCGAATTTCCTCTGGGCACGCCGGCTTTGGCCCGGCATTTTCCCAGACGTAACCGCCTGATCAGTGGCTTGGCCAGGGGGGTGTTGGTTATTGAAGCTGCCCGGCGTTCAGGAACCCTGATTACAGCCAAGTGGGCGGCCGAGCAGGGCCGGGAAGTATTTGCTTTGCCCGGGGCCTATTATTCCGCCCAGTCCCAAGGATGCCATGCCCTGATCAGCGACGGCGCCAAGCTGGTGACCAGCCTTGAGGATATCACAGGAGAACTTTCGGATGAGCCCTGGATGCCTCCACGGGAGGCATCCGGGAGCGAACCTGCTGCTTTGGATGCTCAGGAGACAGCCATTGTCAACCTGCTCCAGGACCGGCCTTTGCATATCGATCAACTGAGCCGGCAGCTTAACTGTCCTGTGCAGGAGCTGCTTGCAAACCTTTTGACATTGGAACTTAAAGGGATTATCATTGGCCGTCCGGGGCAGCACTATCAGGTTGCCTGAGCGTCTGTTTTTCCGAAAGGACAATCCCATGCGTTTACGCTTTGCGTTCATGATCCTGATGGTTGGCGGCAGTCTGCTGGCTGGTCCTGTTTTAAGCCGGGCCCGGCTTACGGCCGGGGCGGGCATGGCCTATGAAGTGAGCAAATTGACGGTGGTGGACCAAAGCGACCGTTATTTCCATACGGTTCTGCAGAGCACCTTGGCCATGGCCAACATTGCTTATGAGCAGCCGTTATTTGATTTGCAATTACAAGGCGGCTGGTCTGATTGGAACGTAAGCGGCGATTGGCAGGGCACCAATGTGAGCAAAATCAGCACCGATGTGCTCGGCTGGTTGGCGCAGCAACAGATGACCTTTAAAGCCGTCTTGAAGCCGTGGACTTCTTTTTACCTCGGCGCGCAAGTAGAGGACAGCCGCCAGCGCCATTATTCAGGTCAGGACAACGTGACCTATCTTACGCTTCACAGCCAACTATGGGAGCTGCTGGCAGGTTATGAATGGTTTCACTTTCAAGGCCTTTACTTGTCTTCCGAAGTGGGTTTTGCCCCCATGGGCAGGTTGTGGGTGGCTCAGGATACCCATATTCCACCCCAGGAATTTGTTCTTCACCAATACCGTGAGAACAGCCGGTTTAACCGTTGGCGGGCATCCATTGCCATGAATTATGATGACAGCGAAGGCTGGCGCCTGGCTTTGAGATATACTTTGGATTACAGTCAGGCGCAGCAGTTGGAAGAACTTCAATCCTTATCCTGGCGTCATGGTCAACTGCTAGGGCTGTTTATGTTAAGTTTTTAGCAAGATTCCCGCCGGAAGCCTGAGCATTATGTCGATCAAGCTTACAGGACAATGTTTAAAAAACGCCTATCTGGTTCTTGTTGCGGAAAAGTCATTTTCTCCGTCTCCTCTTCCCCAATGCTTGTTGGGGGAGAGGCAGGGTGAGGGGGAAAAGCCTTTGATTTTAAATATAATCCCTCACCTCCATCCTCCCTGTGCCCGGAACGGGTATCTGACTTCGCTGGACTATAGTCCCAAAAGGAGAGAACTATTTTATTAAGATCAAAAAAAACCCTTGCCGCAACAGGAACTATTCTATTAAGAAAATACAAAAACAACCGAGCTTATTAATATAATGAAGGCGGTTTTAAGCAAAAAGCCCCTGAAAAATCATGGCAAGTGATTTATTTTGATACGGCACCTGCGTCATCCGGCTTGACCGGCCTTTCTGTTGACATGAAAAGGGAGCTATGCTTAAATTAGGGCCATATTTTTATAGATAGGACCGTGTTTTTATGGCAAAAAATCTTGTTATTGTTGAATCTCCGGCTAAAGCGAAAACCATTAATAAGTTTTTGGGGAGAAATTATCTTGTCAAAGCATCCATGGGGCATGTGCGTGATTTACCCAAAAGCAAGCTTGGTGTGGATATTGAAGATCATTTCAAACCCCATTACATCACCATCCGGTCGAGATCCAAAATTTTAAAGGAATTAAAACGTATGGCCGGCAGTGCCCAGCATATTTACCTGGCTGCCGACCCGGACCGGGAAGGTGAGGCCATTTCCTGGCATTTGAAACATGAATTGCAAACCGACAAAAACCAAGTCCACCGGGTGATGTTCAATGAAATCACCAAAAAGACCGTGTTGGAAGCCATTCAAACGCCTCTGGACATTAACCAGAACATGGTCAATGCCCAGCAGGCCAGACGCATCCTTGACCGGCTGGTGGGCTATAGCATCTCGCCTTTACTATGGAAGAAAGTAAGAAAAGGCCTCTCCGCCGGCAGAGTTCAATCCGTCACCGTACGGTTGGTGGTAAATCGTGAACGCGAGATAGAAGCTTTTGAACCCAAAGAATATTGGAAAATAGATGTTCTTCTGGAAACCGAAGGCAAAGAGGGTTTGCTGGCCCATGTGACCCATGTGGGTGACCAGAAAATCGATATTAACAATGGCACTGATGCCCAGGCTGTGGTGGAGACCCTGAAGACAGCCCAATACCGCGTGATCAACATCGAGAAAAAAGAGCAGAAGCGCAAACCACCGGCACCGTTTATTACCAGCAAGCTGCAGCAGGAGGCTGCCAGCAAACTCCATTTTACGGCCAAGAAAACCATGATGGTGGCCCAGCAATTATATGAAGGGCTGGAGATCGGCCAGGAAGGGCCGGTGGGGCTGATTACCTACATGCGCACGGACTCCATGCGTGTCAATGAAGAAGCTCAAGCCCAAACCCGCAGCACCATTCAGGAGCAATACGGGCAAGATTATCTGCCGGCCAAGCCTCCGGTGTACAAATCCAAGAAACAAATCCAGGATGCCCACGAAGCCATTCGCCCCTCCCTGCCTGTTGCGGATTATGCTCCGGACAGTTTGAAAAAGTACCTTTCCCACGATCAATACCGCTTGTACAAATTAATCTGGCAACGATTCTTAGCTTCCCAGATGACGCCGGCCGTGTTCGACGCCACCACCGTGGATATTGAAGCCGGACATGTACGCTTGCGCACCAATGGCTCCATTTTGAAATTTAAAGGCTTTACCACGGTTTACACGGAAGCGCAGGCCGAAGGCCAGGAAGAGCAGGGCGAAGACAACCGTTTGCCTGATCTCCGGCAGGAACAACCCCTGTTTCTGGTGGAAATCAAGCCGGAGCAAAAGTTCACCCAACCGCCGCCGCGTTATAATGATGCCAGTCTGGTTAAAGCCTTGGAAGAGAACAACATCGGCCGGCCCAGCACCTATGCGCCCATCATCAGCACCATTCTGGACCGCGATTACGTGCAGCGCCGTGAAAACCGTTTTTATCCCACCGAATTGGGCATGATCATCAATGATCTGCTGGTGGAGCATTTTCCCGACATCCTGGACGTGGAATTTACGGCCGCCATGGAGAACCGGCTGGACAGTATTGAAGAAGGCCAAGCCCAGTGGGATCAGGTGCTCAATCATTTTTACGGGCCGTTTAAGCAGGAGCTGGACAAAGCCCAGGAGGGCATGAAAAATATCAAGTCCCATGTGGAAGTGGAGCTGGAGCAGCGTTGTGAAAAATGCGGCTCTCCACTGACCGTTAAATGGGGCCGCCATGGGAAGTTCATTGCCTGTACCAATTACCCGGCCTGCAAAAACACCAAACCCATGGCTGTGGATGAGCAGGGCAAGATCGTGGTCAAGGAAGAGGACACGGTGGAGGGGACTTGCGAGAAATGCGGCAGCCCTTTGGTGGCCAAATATGGCCGCTTTGGCCGGTTTCTGGCCTGCAGCCGCTATCCGGAATGCAAGTATACCAAGGCCATCAACAAGGAGATCGGAATGACCTGCCCCAAGCCCGGTTGTGGCGGGCAGATCATTGAACGGCGTAGCAGAAAGGGCCGCTTGTTTTACGGCTGCAGCCACTATCCCAAATGTGAATTTGTTTCCTGGGACCGGCCGTTGCCTCAGGCCTGCCCCGTATGCGGCCATGCCTGGCTGGTGGAAAAATATTCCAAAAAAACAGGCAAATCCATTCAGTGCCCGGCCGAGGGCTGTGACTACAAACAAGTCCTCAATCAGGAATCCACCCCGGAAGGACAGGAAGCATGAGTGCTTTGAAACTGCCGTCCCTGCGTGCCATTGTGGAGAACATTCCCTTGCAGACGGCCAAACTGGACCGCATTCTGGCGGAGAGCCAAAGCCGGGTGGCCAGTTATTTGGATATACGTTATCAGGATTGCCAGGAGATTATTTTTTTGCTGGGCGGTAAGGCGGTCAAAGCCGGCCGGTTTAACACCAAGGACAACAGCCGCATGAGCTTGAAAGTCAAAGATGCCCTGCAGCGGCTCAAACAGCAGGAAGAAGGCATGATCTGTTTTTATGAAATCTCCAAAGTGTTGATGGTCATCATTCTGGGCACCTTTGTGTTTAAACCCACTCATGCCAAGCTAAAAAGCAAGCTCATTGATTTTCACAGCCTGCTGGAACTGCTGGCCCGCAAGCATTTTATCGGTTATCTGGAACTGAAAACCCGCACGGGCCTCAATTACCTGACCTTTTTCAACGGCCAGGCGCGGGACGGTTATTTTACCGATGATGTCAGTGCCTTTGGGAACAAAACTCCGGCAGAGATCATTGCCGCCCTGGTGGAACAATCCGATGAAAAAGGCGAAATCAATGTCTATGATTCAGTAGGGGAGGAAGGCTTGCAGGATCACGGCCGTCAAGCCGGCCTGGCGGAAGGGGTGTCCGAAGAAGCACCGACCCGGACAGCTTATATGGACGATGAAGGCACGGATCAATACACCGGAGAAATGGTGGACATGGTCGTGATGTCCATCTTTGAAGAATTCTTTCGCCGCATGGCCGCCATCACCAGCCGGCAGCTGCCGGCCATGGCGACGGATACCCTGTTTATGGAATGCCTTAAAGACGCCACCCTGAAACATGCCACTCTTTTTCGCGGCGCCGGTACTAAAGAGGACGGCTCCTTGCTGCCCACGGGATTGATCAATTTTGAACGGCTGCTAAAATCCAAAGTCAAATTGCCCTCGGCCACCAGGGAAAAAGATTTTCTGGAAGGTCTGGCTGATTTAACTTCCCTTCGTCTGGAGGCCATGCAGCGCGGGTTGGATCCGGACATTTTCCAAAAGGGATTGCCGGAACTGCGCACCGCCGTGGCAGGGTTCAGAAAAAATTACCAAGGCAACTACGCCATCACCAAATATCTCGACGCCCTGACCACCCTCATTGACCGGTATTAACACTTCCATGGCCGGTGCTGACCCTCATCTTAAGGCTTTTTTAGAATACCTGCAAAGAGGACGCAATGCTTCACCCCATACCCTTCGCGCTTATAGCCGGGATCTGTACGTGTTTGCCCGTTTTAGCCGGGAGCAATTTCCTTTTCAGGTAACTTATAAAGAAGTCAGAGCCTATCTGGCTTGGTGCCGTGATCAGCAGTTATCGCGCCGTACCATCAGCCGCCGGTTGGCCGCAGTGAGGGCTTTTTACAGTTACTTAAAACGCCGGGGGCTCAAGCCGGACAATCCCGGCAAGGGCGTGCATTCACCCAAAGGAAGTCATGACCTGCCCAAATTCATTGATCAGGACACCATTGCATCGCTGATGCAGGCGCCCAAGACGGCCACGGTTTTGGGCAAAAGGGACCGGGCTATTCTGGAAACCATTTATTCCACGGGCATGCGCTTGTCCGAGTTGGTCAATCTGCAACTGCAGGACATTGACTTTATGTCCGGCCTGGTGCGGGTGATGGGCAAACGCCGCAAGGAGCGCATTGTGCCTATCGGCCGTCCGGCCTTGGACGCCTTACAAGCCTATTTTGCCGTGCAGCCGCCTTCCTCGCATGCACCTTTATTTAAAAATGCCCGCGGCGGGCCTTTGACCGGGCGCAGCATCGAGAGGCTTTTTTCCAAGTATGTTCTTCAAGTCTGTCGTGCCCGGGGTTTTAGCCCGCACAGCTTGCGCCATTCCTTTGCCACCCACTTGTTGGATAATGGAGCGGATCTGCGGGCGGTTCAGGAATTGCTCGGCCACGTCAGCCTAGGAACCACGCAGATCTACACCCATGTGACGCCGGAAAAATTAAAATCTGCCTATAAAAAAGCACATCCGCGTGCATAATTTCCAAAAATAGGGTACAATAAACATCCTCTGGTAGATTTAGAGTCTGTATCTGGATTCCAGATATACAGAATCTTATCCAGCTCCGCTGGGTTAGTTTCTGTGTCAGCAGGGTTTGCGCTTTGCACGTAGATGATTTTTAAGAGATTCATAATAAAGATTTTTCTCAGGCCAAGCACGCCAAGCCGCAAAGTAAGAAAAAGCCAATGATTCGTTGAAGGATTTAACCCCCAAAAGTCTTAGCTTTCCTTTGCGGCTTGGCGTGAGACAGAATTTTATTCCGGCTCGGCTGATTTAGAATGGAGAGAAGAAAGGATTGAGATTAATGGAAACCACATTTCATGCCACCACCATTGTGTGTGTGCGCCGCAATGGCAAGGTGGCCATGGCCGGTGACGGGCAAGTCACCATGGGCAATACGAAAATGAAAAAAAAGGCGGAAAAGGTGCGGCGCCTGAAAAACGGCAAGATACTGGCCGGGTTTGCCGGTTCGGCTGCTGATGCTTTCACGCTGTTTGAAAAATTCGAAGAAAAATTGGAACAATACCGTGGCAATTTGGTGCGCGCCGCCGTGGAGCTGGCCAAAGATTGGCGCATGGATAAAATGCTGCGCCGCCTGGAAGCTTTATTGCTGATCGCCGATCAGGACCGGACCCTGATTGTGGGTGGCGCGGGGGATGTGATCGAGCCTGATGATGACGTGGCAGCCATCGGATCGGGCGGGCCATACGCCCTGGCCGCGGGCAAAGCCTTACTGGATGAGAGCACCCTGGGTGCCCGGGCTGTGGCGGAAAAGGCCCTGAACATTGCCGCGGATATTTGTATTTATACCAACAAGGAAATGACGGTGGAAGAGTTATGATGAATCAGGAATCCATGCATAGTTTGAAAGAGGGCAATCTCACGCCCGGAGAAATTGTGAAAGAACTGGACAAATATATCATTGGCCAGCATCAGGCCAAGCGCATTGTGGCCATTGCCCTGCGCAACCGCCTGCGCCGCCGGCTGCTGCCGGAGATCATGCGCCAGGAAGTGTCGCCCAAAAACATCATTCTTATCGGTCCCACCGGCGTGGGCAAAACCGAGATTGCCCGCCGCCTGGCGGCCTTAAGCAATGCGCCTTTTATCAAGGTGGAGGCTTCCAAATACACGGAAGTGGGTTATGTGGGCCGCGACGTGGAATCCATGATCCGCGATCTGGTGCAACAGGCCGTGAACATGGTGCGCGAGGAACGCTTCAGCCAGGTGCGGGAAAAAGTGGAAGCTACCGTGAACGACCGGCTGGTGGATATGCTGGTGCCCGATGTCTCCGCCCGGACTACCGGTTTTGCCGCCTCGCCGGCATCCACGGAAGAGGAACAGCAGCGCCTGCAGCGCCTGCAGGAAGCGCGGGTAAAAGTCCGCCAGCAACTGCTCAACCACGAACTGGATCAGGAGATGGTGGAAATGGAAATCAAAGACAATCCCATGCCCATGTTTGAGATCTTTTCCGGCAACAACATGGAAGAGTTGGGCATGAATATTCAGGACATGATCCAGAATATTATGCCCGGCGGCGCCGGCGGCGCCGGCGGCAAGAAACGCAAAGTCAAGGTGGAGGAAGCGCGGCGTCTGCTCATCCAGGAAGAATCGAACCGGCAGGTGGACATGGGCGAGATCAAAAAGGAAGCCGTGCGCCGAACGGAAGAGATGGGCATTGTCTTTGTCGACGAAATAGACAAGGTGGCCGGCCGGGAACAGATGAAAGGCCCCGACGTTTCCCGGGAAGGGGTGCAGCGCGATTTGTTGCCCATTGTGGAAGGCACCACGGTCAATACCCGCAACGGGGAAGTCAAGACGCATCATATTTTATTTATTGCGGCCGGCGCGTTCCATGTATCCAAACCGTCCGATCTGATTCCGGAACTGCAGGGGCGTTTTCCTCTGAGAGCCGAGTTGACCTCTTTGCAGGTGGAAGATTTTGAGAGGATTCTGACCGAACCGCGGCAGGCCCTGACCAAGCAATACAAAGCCCTGCTGGAAACCGAAGAGATCAAATTGGAATTCACGCCCGAGGCCATCAAACGGATGGCGGAAGTGGCCTTTCAGGCCAACGAGATGACCGAGGATATCGGGGCGCGGCGGTTGCATACGGTGATTGAACGCGTGCTGGAAGACGTGAGCTTTAATGCCTCCGATATGCCAGGCAATGCGGTCACCATCACCCCGGCCTATGTGGACGAGCGCATTGGCGACTTGCTCAAGGAACAGGATCTGAGCCGGTATATTCTTTAAGTCAGGTAAACCGGAAGAAAATCAATTTGCCATGACACAGACCTCCTAGTTGTAGGAACGAAAATTTTTTGCTCCTACAACTGCATCTCAGCGTAGATCTTGCGATATAAACGATTGGTCGGTTCCCGGGAAACATTTTAATTAAGTTCTTGAGGTGACAGCCATGGAAGCACTCATCAACAAAGCCAAGGTATTGATCGAGGCATTGCCCTATATTAAATCCTTCTGGGGCAAGACCGTGGTGATTAAATACGGCGGCAGCGCCATGACCAATGAGACCCTGCAGGACCAGGTCATGCAGGATTTGGTACTGATGAAATACGTGGGCATGAATCCCGTGGTGGTGCACGGCGGCGGACCGGAGATTACCCGGACCATGGAGGCCATGGGGCTGCCCGTGCACTTTGTGGATGGACGTCGGGTAACCGACGCGGCCAGCATGGAAATTATTGAAATGGTGCTGGTGGGTAAGTTGAATCAAAAGATCGTGGCCCGCATCAATCAACATGGCGGCTGGGCGGTGGGCTTGTCGGGCAAGGACGGCGGCCTGCTCAAGTCCAAAAAAATCAGCGGCTCCGGACCGGACCTGGGTTTTGTGGGGGAAGTGGTGGAAGTCAATCCCGGCATCATCCGTACCCTGGACCGGGAGCAATTTATTCCCGTGATCGCGCCGGTAAGCGTGGACAGTACTGGTCAGGCCTACAACAACAATGCCGATGATGTGGCCGCGGCCATTGCCGTAGCCCTTAAAGCGGATAAGCTGGTGCTGCTTACCGATGTGCCCGGCATCCTGCGCGATCCCGCCGATGCGGGCAGCCTGATCTCCACCCTGAGCACCGATGAGATCGCCACCCTGGTGAGCCGGGGCGTGATCAAAGGCGGCATGCTGCCCAAAGTCCGCGCCTGCGAACGGGCCCTGCAGGCCGGGGTGGGCAAAACCCATATCATTGACGGCAGGATATCGCACGCCCTGCTGCTGGAAATTTTTACGGACCAAGGCATCGGTACCGAGATGATGCGCCCCCTATCCGGGGGCATGGCCTAAAGGAGAAACAATGGCAACCAAAAAGGAAATTATGCAGACCGAAGCAGAGGTCATTGCCCGCACCTTTAACCGTTACCCCGTAGTATTTCAAAAAGGCGAAGGCAGCCTGCTGTGGGACAACGAGGGCAGGGAATACCTGGATTTCTTTGCCGGCCATGCGGTCATGAATCTGGGCTACCACCATGCCGACCAGATGAAAGCCATGCAGCAACAGCTGAAGCAATTGGCGCACACCGGCAATTTATATTACCTCCAGTCCCAGGTGGAATTGGCCGGCCTGCTGGTGGAGCATACCTTTGGAGACAAAGTGTTTTTTTCCAACAGCGGAGCTGAGATTGTGGAGCTGGCCATCAAAGTGGCGCGCAAGTGGGCCCGCCGGCAAAATCCCCAGGAGGACCGTTATGAATTGCTGACCGTACGCGGCTCCTTTCATGGTCGGACTTATGGCGCCATCAGTGCCAGCGGTCAGGACAAGCTCCATCGCGGACTGGAACCGTTACTGCCGGGATTTAAATATGTTTTTCGCAATGATTTCACTTCTGCGGCCGCAGCCATTACCAACAAAACCTGCGCCGTGATGCTGGAACCCGTGCAGGGCGAGGGCGGCATTCATCCCAGCGATAAAGTCTACCTGGAAAAATTGAGGAATTTGTGCGACCGCAACCAACTGCTGCTCATCTTTGACGAGATTCAATGCGGCCTGGGACGAAGCGGGCAACTCAATGCCTATAATCATTACGGGGTGGTGCCGGATATCCTGTTGTTGGCCAAGCCGCTGGGCGGAGGATTGCCCATTTCCGCTTTGGTCACCACGGCCGCCGTTGCCGGCGTGATGCAGGTGGGCGACCACGGCAGCACCTTTGGCGGCAACCCTGTGGCCGCGGCGGCAGGCGTGGTCCTGATGCAGCAGCTGGCCAAGCCGGGCTTTTTAAAACAGGTGCAGACCAAAGCCGCCTTGCTGGAAGAACAGTTGCGCGGATTGGCCCAGAAACACCCCGGCTTGGTGGTGGATATAAGAGGTCTGGGATTGATGTGGGGCATGGAAGTGAAGGACCATGGACCGGCCATTGTGCAAAAAGCCCTGGAGGCAGGACTGGTTATCAACTGTACGGCCGGCCAGGTGCTGCGTTTTTTACCGTCCTTAATTGTCAGCGAGGCGCAAATTGAAAAAATGATTAAAATCCTGGACAAGGTCTTGAAGCATTTTAAATAGGCGGCCAGATTAATGTTAAGTTTGGAGGAGTAAGATGAGCACAACTAAAAAAAGTACCAAAAAAGCAGTTAAACCAGTCGGGAAAAAATTAACCATTGACAGTCTGTTGACCATTGCCCAGCTTTCACAACGTGAAGTGGACTTGATCCTCAAGACCGCATTGGAGCTGAAAGCCGCCCACAAGAAAGGCAAAGACGAAGCGCTCCTGAAAGACAAGGTCATTGCCGCCATCTTTGACAAAAGCTCCACCCGCACCCGCGTATCTTTTGATGTAGCCATGTCCCAACTGGGCGGGCGCATGCTTTACATGTCGGGCAAGGAAATGCAATTGGGCCGGGGCGAGTCCATTGCCGATACGGCTAAAGTGCTCTCCCGCTATGTGGACGGTATTGTCATCCGGACAGACCTCCACCGCAAGATTATGGATATGGCCAAAGCGGCCCAAGTGCCGGTGATCAATGCACTTACTGATTATGCCCATCCCTGTCAGGCCCTGGCCGACTGCCTGACCATCAAGGAAAGATTCGGCAAACTCAAAGGCCTGTCGGTGGCTTATGTGGGGGACAGCAATAATGTAGCCCGTTCTTTGATTTTTGCAGCCGCCAAAACCGGAATTTCTTTGCACCTGGCCTCACCCTTGGGTTATGAAATGGACAAGCATACCATTGAGGTCAGTGAAGCCGACCGGCGCCAAAGCGGAGGCGATCTCTTTTTAAGCATGGATCCGGCCAGAGCGGTCCGCAACGCCCAAGTGGTGTATACGGACGTGTGGGTTTCCATGGGTCAGGAAAAAGAATCGGCCCAGCGCCTGCGGGCCCTGAAAAAATATCAGGTCAATGAAAAGCTCATGGCCCTGGCCGCGCCGAACGCGGTCTTCATGCATTGCCTGCCTGCGCACCGCGGCCAGGAGGTGTCGGACGAGGTAATGGACGGACCGCAATCCATTGTTTTTGATCAGACCGAAAACCGCCTGCATGCGCAAAAAGCCATTCTGGCGCTGCTGTTAAAGTAGTGGTTTTCTGATAGACGTCTTGTCTGGCGTAGGGGCACGGCATCCCGGCATTCGCGGGACAGGTGCCGCGCCCCTACTACAGTTTTAATAAAAC
>CAYVTN010000041.1:12753-13029 GCA_964454395.1 uncultured bacterium
GCCAAACAACATCACCAGATCCGGCCGGAGGAAACATGCCCCAAACCACTGTATCAGTCGTGATGCCGGTTTATAATGAAGAGGCCACCCTGGAAGAAATTATTACCCGCATTCGCAGGGTGCCCATGGCCAAGGAGATTATTGCCGTGGACGATGCGTCCACCGACCGTTCTCCCCAAATCGTGGCCAAACTGGCCGGGCCGGATCTCAAGGTGATCCGGTTCGAGCGCAACCAAGGTAAAGGCGCGGCATTGCATGAAGGCATTCGCCGGGCCT
>CAYVTN010000042.1:0-2796 GCA_964454395.1 uncultured bacterium
TACTGGGCACCTAGGTCGGGAACAGCTTGAGTCAAGCTGGACAAGGTCAGCAAATTCCTGATTTTTTCCTCATCCGTTGCTGCTTGTGCCTGCATCTGCCAGATGTCCTGAAGTCTTTCTTCGAATCGTCTTCGCATCTGTAAATTACCCGTCGTGGCCCACAGTTCATAAGCTTTGGCCAAGGGTTGACGGGACCCGGTCAAGGCAGCCGCCAAAGGCGAATGTTGCCCTGCCAGTACCAAATTCAAATAAGCCGGAGCATTCCAAGTCCGCAGGAGGCGCTGGAGCTGAGACTGCCAGGAATGGGGCAGATATTGATTATTTCTAAAGACCGCTCTGAAGAAGGCTGACGGGGCTTGCCTGACAGCCCGGGCCACGCCCTCCATCAAAAGATCCACTTCCCAACGCTGTGCATTTTCCTTGCTCAGTTGTGACAGACAGGCACTGAGCAATGGCTTGGCAGCAGCCTTTCCCAAATTCCGCCACCAGGAGGACACTTCAGATTGCTCTGCCACCGCGCTCAGAAGCCTATCGGGCAGAAACAACACCGTCCGGGTAAATAGCTGACCCCCAACCTGATCTCCAGCCAACACCAGCCGGCCTCCCCAATCTTGAGAACGCTTCTCTGATAATTGCGACAAAGGCCGGATGTCCATCATCGGCACTGGCTGTCCCCGGCCGATCGCCGCCTGCAAGGTTATAGGATCGGGCATTTGGTTTTGCCGCAACAATTGGGTCAACTCCGGATTGTGAGCATCGATCGTAAAGTTACCGGGCAGAGGCTGATTGATGAGAGTGTTCACCAAAAGACGCAGTCCCTTAAGTGGAAGCTCAAAAATGAGACCCGGGCCACCCCGGCTCTGCCGTGGGCCATCGCCTACCTGTCCGGCACTGAAAATAAATTCTGCCAGTAACCATCGCAACACACGTTGTCCCACCGAAAGCTGGGTGTAAAAAGGTTGGTTGGCTTCTTCCACCATGCTGAAGTTCTGGCTTGGTCCGGATGGCGTCGTATTGTCGCTCCCGCCACGGTCTCCCCCGTCCCCCCCCGGAGCAACCGGGGGCTGCTGGTCGTCGTCTTGGTCATGCCGTTCAGCGTTGTTGTGATTTTTTTTACTTAATGAAGAGGCAGCTACAAGAGGTTTTTCTTTCAAGCTGGCCGCCACCTTGTCCTGCCACTTATCCAAATCGACATCTTGAGGCTCAGCCAAATCTTGCGGGTTGGAAATTTTGTTAAAACCCAACTCCTTGCATCGCGATTCATAATCTTCATATTGCATGGCCCAAATAATCGCATGACCAAGTCGCTCGGCTTCTGTAATCGACTTGCCTGTAAGGGGAAACTCGTAACGCTTGTTATCTTTAATTAAATAAAGCGCAACGGGCGACAATTTTCCATCTTTTTTCTGATAAACCGTAAATTGACAATCTCCCTTCTTATAAGCCAGGGGCAATAATGGATTACCGGTAATAATAATCCCCCCTTCGCGAAGAGAGTTATCATTTGACATTAGCGTGAGGTATTTTTCCTCCATCCCGGGATAGGTGCCTAATTCATTCAAACATATTTTTATTTTGCATTTTATATCAATGCCGAAAGCATTATGTTTTAACCCTATTCCAAGCGACCAAGCAAGAGCATCATAATCCATCTTTTCCGCAGTTATGCCCGCGGGCAAATTGTTTTTATCCTTAGTATACTTCTTGTACAAATTTTTAAAATGCATGTAACTGAGGACACCGGCATCCGGCCTGCCATCGAAATCGTAAATCGCTACCGGTTTGCCCTTCTCAAAATAGGCAACTCTGCGCTTCTTGGCCCTTAATGACTCACGGTTGTCGGTGATCTCAAAATCAGGAAAATGCGTTTTAGAAACAATGACATGATGCCTGGGATTGACCGCCGCTATTTGGGCCGCTGCATTAAGCGAGCCGCCTACGATATTGATATTTATGCCCGGATCTCTATCACCGTTGGTCTCGAGCAGCTTTAAAGGCAATTCATCTTCGGTCAAGAACTGCCGGATGCGGGCCAACTGCGCATCCTGGGGGATCAGATCAAGAAGAGTGTATTTATTGCGATCACCGGCCAGCTTGTCGATTTCCCGTTTCAATGGCCTGGGCAGCTTGTTCTTAATCGTTTGCAGTGTATAAAAAGCCGCATAAGTCACCATCTGGGTAAAACCCTTTTCCCTTTTAATAATGTCAAGCATCAAGTGCGCCTGCTCACGAAGGCGTTGCTCATTCATCCTATCAGAATTGCCCACAATGGTCATCATGCCATTCACCAAGGCCAAATCTCCTGCGCTTTCATCCAAAAGTGAACGCCCCCCCCACTTTTGAGGATCAACACTCTCATCCAGGCCGGCTGATTTCCCCATGGTCGCGCTGTATAGGGGAAACGCTTGTTGAGCATAGGTGCCATATAATAAAACCTCGGAAGCCATATGATGCCACTCCAGTTCTTCCTCACTTAATTCTTTATAACCCTCCGGTTTCACGAAGATATCAATATCAGGCCTTTTCAGGTGCATTTTGGCGGCCCTAGCCAGGGCATTGACCCAATTTTTATCCACAATGCCCTTAGCGGCCATTTTCATCAGTTCAAACGGCATTCGATAGTGAAGTGGCCTTTCCGCGCGATAAGAACGGTAATTGGAGGTCACAGCCTCGAATTTATCAACGACGGCAGGATAAAAATTGGCACGCAACCTTATGACGATAAAAAGATCCGGTTTGTCACGGCAGATCAGCACTATATTTACGCTGCCCACATTTCTTTGAATGGCGCCACCA
>CAYVTN010000042.1:2806-5753 GCA_964454395.1 uncultured bacterium
GCCCTCTCTGCCGGTAGGATAGCCACGACCATTCAATCCTAAATGATGAAGGGTTCCTTTTACAATTTCCGGGCCCAGTCCAAAGGCCGGAAGCAGTAATTCCCCTGCCAGGGAATGAGCCTTCATCAGTGCAATTTGCTCCTCACTAGGCTTGTCGTGCGTATAAAGGATCTTGGGAGGAATTAAGAGTTTCCCCACATCATGGACCCATGCGCCTCGCCTCAACCTTTCAATGTCGGCCTGCGGCAATTCATGAACTCCATTGGCAACGCCGTATTCTTCACCTGCGCCCGCGACATATTCAGACATGTAAAAGCTATGGTAGAAGGTTTCTAAATTGGACTGCGTATTCTTCGGGTCATAGCCATAACGAAAGATCATATTGTAGACCATTCCCAGCCAAAAATATTGTCGGACTTCAGCGGACTCTTTTTCTAAATATTGATCATTGTACTTTTCAACCAAAGATTCCAAAATAGTAGCGATTTGAGTGGTTTTTTCCTGCACTTTCGTATCCCAGTATTGCTCAAACGGCTGGCCGCTCATCTTGGCCTCATTTTGGGCGTTTTCAACATCTCCCAGTGTCAGCCTTTTTTCCTCAATGATCGCTTCGATTTCTTTCAATATTTCTTTCCGGTGCGCTGGAGCCACCAAACTCAAAGCTCCCTTAACTTTGGTCCAGGAAGGATTGTCATAAGCCATTTCCTTCTTCACATCAATCGTCTTGTAAGCCAAGGCAGTGCGCAGTTCATTGTAATAAAGTATATTGATACCCCAAAACACAAGACTTACCAGTGGGATGTGTATATGCAACATTAAAATATCATCATGATAAAGAATCAGGACAGGCAAATAGGGCAGCAACATAACCAGTTGTTTTAAAAAGCCGACGATAAATTGAAGCACATGAAACCAATGAAACGGCTGGCCGCCGTGAACAATCAGGTCTATGGTTTTGAGTCCTTGCAAGAGGGCGGTATATAAAAAGAGGGGCAGGCTCAAACCCAGGAAGCCTGCCCCGGGAAAGAAGATGCCTGTCAGCAAGGTCAACGCAATAATACCACCTATATCCAGAAACAGGCCCCATTTCCCCATTTTGATCTGGCGTTTGATATCTCCCGGATGCCTGATTCTCGAGATCCAAAACCACAGGGAGGCGATAACGTTTTCCAATTGCCATGAGCCTTCACTCACGGAAAATTGTCGCCACAAATCAAATTTTTCTCCCCAAAAATTGATCAAATGGGGCCTGGCTTCCAAAAAGATATGGACACTAAACAGAATTCCAAAGAACCAGGCAAGGAAAAGGGGGCCTGTGGGATTAAAAACATCGGCTAAAATGGCTAAACCGATCATATTAAAACCGGTTATGATCCAATTGGGCATGTTTAAAAAAGCCGATTTTGTAAATATTTTAATAGTAACCTTTTTCTCAGGATCAAACCCATGGACGACATGCCAAACAAGGTTTAATACAATAAAAATACCCCAAAATGCAGGACCCATGGCCAACGGCTGACCGGTTAACTTCAAAAGCAGGACCGTTCCCCCTCCCACAAAAAACACGGATTCCACCAATGCAGGGGCTAAAACATCTGAAATAAACCAGGCGGTTTGAAGACGCCATTGGGGGGGGCTAGAGCCTGCTTTCCACAGTATCACTTTCTCCAAGCGCTGATACAACCATTTTTCCATATAGGGCCATTGCGCGGGCTGGGCGGAATGCGCCTGCAGCCAGGCGCGCAATCGCGAAATCCTTATAAATCCCGAATTGTCGAGGCGCAGTGATTGAATTTGATTAAAGAAGTTTTTTAAGAAGACACGGCTACTCCGCCAACCTTGACCAATGGCTTGTGACCAGGTAAACCAGGCCGGCGTGCTCAAGATGGCTTGAGCATTCTCCTTCGCTTCCTGGTTGGAAAGATAGCGGAGTTTCAAATTGGTCGTCAGCCCTATGCCCAGCTTCCATGTCCGGCGTGGCGAGAAAAGCGCGGTTACCTCCGTATTTTTGATGGGCACAAGGTAGGTTTTGGTGGTTTCATTGGCCTGGGCCGCAGCCCAATCAAAGGCTATGGCCGGATCATTATCGTCATAACGGGCCATCTGCTGCTGCACATAAATTTGAAGTTCCTTAAGGGTGATGGCAGAGGTCTCAATTTTTAATTCCGCCGCGGCGGTTTTAGCTGTCATATCCAATTGCGCGGCAAAAGAGCGTAGTCTGCGCGGTAAGTCCTTGTCAGGCACCCCGGCCAAACGCATCGGCTTAAAACCCGACGCCAACGCGATCAGGTTCTGATTGTGCGCCAACAGTTTTTCCAATGGCGTTTTTTCATGCCTAAGCAGGGCAAAATAAGGATTAATCAAATCCACCTTGGTCATGCGCGGTTTGATGCTGATATAAGAAACATCCTGCTCCTTCAGGCACTCCAGTATCCTGGTCTGATGATAACCGCCGCTGAGCAGCACGGCCTGATCCTGGCCTTGGGCCTGCATGTCTTTCAGAAGATTGGCCACAAAGGCTTCGCTGCGCTGGTCGGCCTGCTTATAAAAGCCGGACACCTGGTCCAGCGCATCATCCAGCCGGATAAGGTCTGTTTCCAGGAATTGATGAACTTGTTTAAGCTTCAGGGCGGATTGGGCTTGCTGCATGAAATCCAGAAAGGACTGAATTTTAAATTGAGCGCGTTCTTTTTGGAAAGCCGACAATTCCTGTGTCGTGGCGGAAACATTGAGCAGCTTTTCCATTAGCTCCACCTGCCGCAAACGCTGATCCAAAGCTTTTTCCCATTGGCTCTGATACAGGCTGCGGCGGATGGAAACATCCAGATTGTCCGTTTCCTGAATCAACAAGTCCTGATCCACATCGAGTGGCAGGACATTGCGCCGCTTGGAGATGAGCTTTTTTATTTCCGGGTAGGCCGACAAAGGCAGGTTATGGGCTTGCGCG
>CAYVTN010000042.1:5763-12888 GCA_964454395.1 uncultured bacterium
CGCGGTTTCATAAAGATAAGCAGCGTATTTTAAAAGTGGCCATTTGCCGGTTTTGAAGGTAACTACTTTTTGGTCATAATCTTTTAAGTCCTGATGATAAATGTCTTTTTTCAGGGATTCCAAAGCATCGCGCAAATCCCAAATCAAGCCCTGCGATTGAGAGGTAAAAAAGGTTTCAATCGCCTGGCGGCTGCTGTCGTACAACGCCTGGTTCTCAACCCCTTGCAAAATCACCGGCCTGTCGCCCGTGGCGGCATAATACTCGGCCCCGCTCATTTGCCCGGTCCGGATGAAGTGACGCCCCACCAACTCCTTGACCTTTTGCAACGGGAAAGTGCGCAACTTGGAAACATCCAGGGTTTCGCTGGCCCCTTCCACACCAATGAGCTTGATATGGTTTTCTTTGACAAGCTGGTCGAGCAAACCGGCAATATGAAGCTGGACTTCCTGTTGACAGTGAAGATCTTGGATATAAACCACGGTCGGTCCGTGGCCCTGAAAATGATCAACCACCTGGCCTAACTGCTTGGGGATATGATAATAGTTATCCTGCAGAATAACATTACCCTGTCCCAAAGGATAGGCTGATGGTTCAAAAGCCCAAAGCAAGTAAGGTGTCACAAAGGTAAGGGTCAGAAGAAGGCTGATAACTTTAGTGATGGCCTTAAACCATTTTCTTTGCACAATTAATTGTGATATACGTGGTTGTGGTCGTTTCTGTCGCGAGAGGTTTTTGAGCAACATCATCATGGTTAATAACAGTCCTTTATTTAAGAACAGCATTAGCGCTAAGTTTATCACAGGAGTTTAAAAAATATGGCTATAACATGTAAAATAAATGTAAAATATAATGATTGCTTATTTTGAATTTCATTTTGAATCAGTGTTAATTTATCAGGTGAACCATCATGAAAAAGAGATATTAAAAGTTTAATGATAGGTTTTGAAAGAAGGAAACAAGGGCAAAACTGTAATAAATATTTTGAAAAAAAGATTTTTTTGTATTAATTTTTGTACGCCTCGACCTTTACAAAAAGGTGCTGATATGTTCGATAACCGGATTGAAATCGTCCCGGCCGATCCGGGGCGTGATTTCAGACAAACTTATAGCCAACGGCCGGTACGGTGACAATACGTTTGCCCGCCTTCCCCAGGTTTTTACGTAAATTCCGGATAGTTGCATCTACCGTTCTTGTCTCTCCAAAATGGTCATAATTCCAAACTTTGCTTAAAAGGGTGGATCTTCTTATAACTTTACCCTCATTGTTTATTAAGAAAAGCAGCAGCTCAAACTCTTTTGGTCTCAAATTGATGAGTTTATGCCCAATTTTGCATTCAAGCCTTTCAGTATTGAGTGTGATCTGGCCGGCTTCCACAATGGCGGATGAGCCCCCCCCTTGAGGACGTGGCAACCGGGCTTTGATACGCGCAAGCAGAATACCGGGACTAAACGGTTTGCCAATATAATCGTCAGCCCCAAATTCAAAGCCCATAATGGTCTCCCCTTCTCCTGAACGCACGGTCAGAAGAATGATGGGAATGGCCGAGGTACGCTCATTTTGCTTTAATTGGCGGCAGAGAACCAGGCCGTCCATATCCGGCAGCATGCGATCCAAGAGAATTAGATCCGGCCGATGATCTTCAAGAATGGCCTCCACCTCCGAAGCAGAGGCCGCGGGTATGACTTCAAAGCCATTTTTTTCAAGAATTTCTTTTAGGGCATTTAAATAACCCGGCTCATCATCGCAAACGAGAATCTTTTGCTTAAGCATTTGGCGCTTCCTTCCCTTTCAAATAAGGCAATCTTATTTGAAACCATGTGCCTTCGTCCTCATGATCTTCTATCCGGATGTCTCCCCGGTGGGCATCAATAATACCCTTCACAATGGCAAGCCCCAGCCCGGTTCCTTTGACATCCCCCAGTTTCCTGTACAGCTCTCTTTTATCTCGCTTGACCTGATAAAATTTTTCAAAAATCAACTGACGGTCATCGGCGGGGATACCAATGCCACTGTCCCTCACCCAGATCTTAACAGAGGATGCTTGTTGATCATTACTCATCCCCATGGCAATATGCCCGCCTTTGGGGGTGAATTTAATCGCGTTTGAAACCAGATTACTCAGGACTTGGCGCAGTTTCTCCTTATCCGCTGTAAATTCAATTGGTTGAGGGCTCATTTCCAAAAGCAGTTCGATAGCTTTCTTAGCCGCCTGGGCTCTGTACGCTTCCATCACTTCCGCCATCAAGGTTCCGCCATTGAACCGGGTCGGGGTCAGGGTTAGTTTGCCACCCTCAATTTTGGCCACTTCCAACAGCCGGTTAATAAATTTGGATAAACGGACGGTGCTTTGATGCATATAAAACAAACTGGTTTTTCGCTTGGCCAGCACTTCTTCATCGGAAGCATCATTCATAAGTTGAATATAGGTTTCAAGTTCACCCAAGGGAGAGCGCAATTCATGGGTCACTTGGGATACGAAATCTTTTTTCATGGTATCCAATTCTTTGAGCCGTGCACTCATATCATTAAAGGTTTTGATAAGCCCACCTATTTCATCCTTTCGATTCGTCAATATCCTTTCATCCAGACGGCCTTCCCCTATTTTTTTTGCGGCGGCAGCCAGCATTTGAATCGGCCTGGTGACGATCGTGGTCAGCACCAATGATGCTGTAATGCTGATGACCAACATGATGATGGTGATGATGAAAATTATTTTTTTAACGTACTCCAAGTCATGCTCAATTTTGTTTTCGATCTCCGACTGGGAAAAAGCAAGGGTTGCCCATCCTAATTGTTTTTTTCCGTAATAAACCGGTTCGGTGAGCCGCAGCTCGCCTTGGTTGTGTTGGATGAAAAGTCTTTCCTTAAGCCTCTGCAATGATTGGTTGTTTTTCAGCCACAGCACGGTTTTCCCAATCTGACCGAATTTTGAATGGGCAATGATTTTCCCCCGCGGATTGGAAAAACTGGCCCATCGAATGCCTTCCTGATTGGTCATGAATTTAATGGAATTCAGCATCAACAACTGATCATCGACAAGGTAGGCTTGGCCGCAAATGTTGCTTAAATGGTCGAGCAGGCTCCGCTGTTGTTGCTGAGCATTGGCCATTAACAGACGGTTTTCCATAATAAAAAATGCCAGGCTGATCCCCAAAATCGAAATGGATACCAAAGCCGTAATCCATAGTCCAAAGGTCGCTTTCAGGGTCATTGCGCCGGTTGGTCCTTTCTCTCTTTATGGGCTCTTTCCCAGGCTTTTCGCACGACTCTGTTTCCGGGATCAATGTCCAGCAGCAGTGTCCATATTTCCAAAGCTTCCGATTTTTGTTCTTTCATATAATTATCAAGCGCTTGAAGATGAGCTTTTTCAACAATCGTTTTGGTCAGGGTATGAATCGCCTTATCCCGCGGCCCTTCCTTGATCAGCAATTTTAACAATACCAGCGCCTTCCTCCAATCATTATCCTTAGCCAATTGTTGAATTTGCTGCCTTAATTTCCGGGCCGTCTTTTCCCTATAGTCCTTTAAATGGGGATGACCGGGATCCAGATCCTTAAGGGCGTCAAAGACGATGAGGGCTTCCTTATAATTTCCAGCTTCATAAAATTTAACCGCTCTTTTATAGGTTTTTCTAATTAGCCGGTTTTTTTCATGCCGCTTGGCAATCAACTTTCTGTGCATTATTTTCTTTTCTTCATTAATGACATCTATAAAAAGGGCGGCTGAGCGATGCTCGGGCAGGATTTGGAGCACCTGCTTGAACTCGGCAATGGCTTTATTGTAATCGCCTTTTTTATAATAATCAAACCCCCGCCTGAAAAAGACCTCCGGTTCCCGGCCTGCGGCAATGTTTTTTACAATGTAATCAAGGTATTGTTTGGCTTTCTGATGGTGAGGATTCAATTCCAGGACATCTTCGAAATAAGCGCGGGCCTGCAGCCACATCCCTTTGTAAAAGCTTTCCTTCCCTTCACGAAAAGCTTTCATAATGGCTTGATCGTCATTGGCCGGAGGCGTGAGAGGCACGCTTAAACTGATGGTGTGGTTTAAACCATGTTGCTGAGATTTAAAGCCGTAATCAAATTTTACATTTTTCCAGGAAAGACCCAGCCCGCCTGACCAGGCGCCATTGAACCCGGCCTGATTAAACTCATTGGTGACCGAGTAGCCCAAACGGGTGGCCAGTGTCCAGTTTGGCCAAAGGGGTGAAATGAGTTCGATGCCGGACTTTCCGCTAATCTGGTCCCCCGGAGTGATTGCAACGTCCAGAACACTTTGAACATGCTCGTCCACTTTAAAGGCGCCGCCCACACGCCAGATGTCCGCATCAATGGGGACCAAATCAGACTGATCATGATGGAGTAAAGGCCAATTCTGAATAGAAAGCCCGCAGGAAATCCGCTCATCCATGGTTTGGTACCAAAAGCCTAAATCCAGCCCCAACTGAAAGCGCTCTGTCCGGAAGGCTTCCCCTTGGATCAAGTGTACGCCTATTCCCGCTCTCATGGGCACTATCAAATCAAAGGGCCGCCCATACGCCAGCCGGCCGTTTAATTCAATATAACGCTCCGGGTTATCCGTAAGACCGGAAATGAACGGCATATTTAAGTAGCGAACCTCACCAGCCAATACGCTTTGAGATCCCATGCGGCCTATTGGAAAGGCGGCGCTAAGTGATTCGCTATTGAGCACCTCCGGCCCGGTGGTAAAACCGGTTGACCATTGCGGTTGGCTGATATCCGCCCCGCCGGCAGGATTAAACCAAAGGTAATCAAGCCCTTCGGCCAACCCCGCATAAGCCCCGCCCAGGGCCGTTGATCTGGCTGGAGCGGCAAAGGAAGTCGTTAAGGTGTCTGCGGCGAGGCAGGTCAAGGTCTGGCATGGGAACAGAATACAGGATAGCAAAGCCCAGATTCCAGATTTCCTGCTCAAAGAAATTTCCTTTTTGTTTGATATAAAATTGGATGATGTTATTTGTTAGTTTTAATCATACTCCTTCAGGCTGTTATTGGTCAAGCTCCTCAAATCAAAAAAAAGCCGGACTAAATTCATGAGGTGCCAATTAATCATTTTCAACGATATTTTTTGTAAGTTTTTCTCAATCCATCCCCTGTTTTTATTAAAAATAAATCAAAAATCATTCTTTTTTAACATTATTTTTAATAAAATTAAGAAACAATTAGATGGTTTTTATTGCGGAAAGCCCTTTTTTCCGGACGTTCGCCATGGTGTTTCCCATTGGCACTGAAAAAACGCCTTTGTAGGGTAAAGGCATGTCTGTACCCTACGGAAGCAAGTTGAGGGGCCTGACAAAACACCAATCCGCAACCGGAATGAGATATTAATTACTTCATCGCCGTCTGCATTAAAGAACCATTGACATATTTATTTTTTTAAAGGTTAATGCCTTAGGAGCGGTTATGGCCAAAACAATAATTACATGCCTAAGTGTTTTATTGATTTTATGGGGAGGTGTTTTTATCATCAACGAAACTGACTTCCTCTATCACGAACCTCAAGGGTATACCCTCTCCAAGGAATCGCAATGGTTCTCACCCGAGGTGGCGCCTTTATTCATCAACACGCCCGGCCATGATCAGATAATTTTATTCATCCACGGGTATCAAAGCACGCCCCACGATCTGCGCGCCATTGCCCGACATTTTTCCAAAACCTATGATGTGGCCCTGCCCCTGCTGCCCGGCCACGGCACGTCGGAAGTTGATTTTCAAAAAACCTATTATGCCCAATGGTACGGCTATGCCAATGACTTGTACCACTATTACCGCAAGCAATATAAAAAAGTTTATATCTGCGGCTTTTCCATGGGCGGCACCATTGCGCTGAACCTGGCCGAGAACAACCGGGGCGGCATGGCCCCCGACGGCGTGGTCACCCTGTCGGCGCCGGTCTTTTTAAACCATTTATGGGGCAGCGGGATTCTTTATGACTGGCGGTTGTACTTTTCGCGCATGGCCTCTTGGTTTTTGGTAAAAGTCTCCCATCCCATTCCCTCAAGCGACGGCGACGGGGCTCATGAAATCGGTTATGAAGGTACGAATTATATCAAACAGGTCCATAGTTTAAAACTGGCCATGAACAGGACGCGTCACCACCTGAGCAGGATCAAGGCACCCATCCTGCTCATGCAGGCCATGGGCGACCGCACCGTGCCCTTTGCCAACATGGCCTATATTGCCCGCCATGTGAAGTCCAAGCTGGTCATGACCAAAGCCTTTGATCTCAGCGCCTGGTCCCACCGCAAACACTTGATTCCTTTGTACAATACGACCCAACCGCAGGTTATCAAGGAAATGGAATTGTTTTTGGATAAGATCAATGACAAGCCCGCCAAGCAGGAGATAAAAGATCGATCTCATGCCCATCCTCGGGGCACGGCAACCGCAGAGACACGGTAGGGGCGGGTTTTAAACCCGCCCCTGCATAAACAACGCAAAAATCCTGAGGCACAGCGTCTATACGCCCTGCAGCGCCGAATGCTGAGGTTTGCGGTGAATAAGGAGGTTAACCTTTTGGTTATTCCAAATAACATCGGCTCCTAAATACTTACGCAGCCCGTCCAGAATAGTGCCGCCGGCGGCTTCCAACCCTTTGCTCCACATCATCTTGGGCAGACGCAATGCCCGTCCCTCATAGAATCCCAGCCGTTGCGTGGCCAGAGGCGCGCTTAAAGCCAGAAGTTCTTGCGCCCTCAGCATGAATTCTCTATCAATTTCATCAGCATGATCGCGCATGATCCGCGCCAACCCCCGCACAAGCTCTTCTCGCCTCTGGGCCAAGGTTAACCCAGGCCGGGCTTGCAGTTGCGCCAAAAGGCCTTGACGGGGGGCAAGCACCAATTTGTCAAACGGTCCGGCCGTGCCGGCGCTGACAAGGCCGGCGGCGGTCTGCCAATAAGTTCTTCCGTCAACACGCAAGATCACCGCGGCCAGCAACCGGTCCAGGAAAGCACCACCCAACCACGGGCCGGTCATTTCGTTCATGAGTATCCGCTTATAAATCCGGGACCGGAAATAATGCTGCGGACCTAAGCTTTCTTCACGGGAGAGCTGCTTGCCTCTTCGATGCATTAAGCTTATCCATGATTGAATGGAAGTCATAA
>CAYVTN010000043.1:0-12613 GCA_964454395.1 uncultured bacterium
TACCAAATAATGGTTATAATCCCCAAAAATGGCAACTACTCAGGTCATTTCGAACATACGTGAGCGTAAATAGCGCACCTTGGCCAGCTTGAATACGCAAGCGACCTGAGTCGTTACAAAAAATGTGACCTTTGTCAAAAATAAGATTAATAATATAACTATAATGCCGTTACTACAATTGACGTATTTGTAGGTTCGGCGTTATAATTGCCGAAATACTTTTTGTAAAAGCTGACAAAGAGGTGAACCCATGCCATTTTCAAGAAGAAGTGCATTTTTATTCAGCTTTTTGATGATTCCTCTTTTACTTTTAATGGGCTGTGGGCAAAACAGAAATTTCTTTGCCCCGCTTCATAGTGATGGCATTGAGTCCAATGCCAGTGTGTTGGTGGCTGACGGCAAGGCAGCCCTGGGGCGCAATGACTATGGCAGTGCGGAAACTTATTTTGGTTTGGCCAAATTGCATGATCCTAAAAGCTCGGAAGCCAGGGTGGGTTATGCCCAGGCTTACCTCAAAAGCCACGGATTCAGTCTGGGCACCTTTGTAGTGCGTCTGCTTGACCAATTAAATGATCAGGCCGCAGGCGAAACCTTTCCTTTCATCCGGCCCGCTGATTGGGGACAGGACAGCCCGGCTGATTTAAAAGATGTTTTTCAAACAGTCATTGATTGTCTTGACCCCATCGCCCTGGGGCTTACCGAAGGCCCTGTCTCTTCCCTGGACATTGACGTCAATCTGACCAGCGGCATGTTTTACATTCTTTCCTTTGGACTGGAAGTGCAAACCCTGAGCGCCCAATATGACTTGGTGACTCTGTCCAAGAGCGAAGTGCAGGCCTCTTTGCCAACAGTGCCTGCCTCGGTTTGGGATCAATTGCCTGATGAGTTTCTCTGGTTTAAAGATCTGGATACGAGCACCCTGCCGACGCTGGCGGATATTACCCAGTTTAAAACCAACATCAACAACGGCCTAGCCCGCCTGCGCGTGGCAGCCGGTCAGAGTTCTTCACCTGATATGGTCAATCAAATCATAGACTTGTTCAACAACTGGGCAGAACTGGCCAACCAGTAATCACGAGGGGGAAATTATGTCCAAACGATTCAAATCAACTTTGCTTGCCATTTTGTTGACCGGCTTGGTGTGCTGGCCCATGTTGGCGCAAAGCGCTGAAACCAGAAGGCAGCAATTTATCCTTGGTGACAATACGGAGCGCATTTTTATCGAGGGCATGCGCCCCATGGGTATGGGCGGCGCCTTCACGGCCGTGGCTGATGATGAAAACGCTCTCTTTTATAATCCGGCCGGTCTGGCCCGGCTGAAGTATTGGCGCTTCACTTTTCCCGATATCCTGGTGGGGACGGACATCAAATCCTATGACAATCTTGTCTACCTGCTGGGCCATTATAATGATGTAATGAAACTCTCCGACGGGTCCTTAAGCGACGAACAAAAGGCGGAATTGGCCGATGTGATCGACCGGTTGTCCAACACCCGTATTCATAATTTACTGCAATACAGCATGACCTATATTCAACCCCACTTTGGGTTTGGTCTTCACCTTTTCGATGATAATCTGCTGGAGACCGGCGCCATCCTGATTCCTGAAGCCAACTGGGATGTGCGCGCCGGCTTTATTCCCAACCTTGGTTTTGGCTGGGGCTGGGATATTCCCCAGGCAGGCTACCTTGCTTTTGGGTTGGGGTTCAAGGGCATTATCCAGGCCAAGAGTATGGAAGAAAACATGTCGGTCTTTGCCTTGGGTGATGTGCCCATGGAAATGCAATGGGGCGCCGGCTTTGATTTGGGCCTGCTTTTTCAACCCACCAAGGAATTGAATTTTGCAGTGGTCGTGAACGATCTGTATACCCAGATCATGAATGAAGTCCAGGTGCCCAATTTAAAAGTCGGGTTTGCCTACAAACCCTGGTGGATGCAATATGAAGACCTGCAAACCACTTTGGCATTGGACGTGGTGGAGCTCAATTGGCAGGGTGACAATGAATTCAAAAACAGCAAGAACAACGCCGCCCTGATCAATTTCTCCAAGCTGCGCGTGGGCGTGGAGTTCGTGCTTTCCGGTCTGGTGGCCCTGCGCGGCGGGATGTACCAAGGTTACCCCACAGCCGGCATTTCCCTGCAAACCAGTTTTATCAATCTGGACTGGGTCTATTATGCCAAGGAATTGGGCACCTATCCCGGGCAAAATCCGGAATGGAACCAGCGCCTTTCCATTGATTGGCATACGGGCGGCAAGATGGTGCCCACGGTTACCCCCACACCGACGGTCACCATGACGGCCACGCCCACGGCCACGGCCACCATAACGCCAACGCCCACCAAACGGCCCACGCCCCAGCCAACCCTGAGCGGCCGCGTGCCGACCCTCAAAGGCACCTTCGTGGGCTTTAAGGGCACCATTGACATTGTGCCTAAAATAAAGGAGACGGCAGGCGAGGCTAATAAATGGGTCATGACCATCAAGAATCCGCGGGGAAAAACCTTGAAAACCTACCGGGGCCACGGTACGCCACCCCAGAGTTTTACCTGGAATGCCAAGGTCCATGGCCGTAGGGTGTCTTCTAAAAATCAGTATCCCTTTGAATTGGTGGTCAACTCCGCAATAGGAGCTGAGCGCGTGAAGGGAACGATCATCATTGTGGATACCATTCCCAAGCTGTATACCAGTAAAAATTATGAGGTCTATCCGGACAAAGTATATTTCTCGATCAAGGAGCCTCTGAAAGATGTTAAAAGCTGGAAATTGGATATCTTTAACAGCGCCAACACGGTAATCCGGTCTTATGTGACCAAGGAAAAACTCTTCAAGGCTTTTGCCTGGGATGCCAAGGATGAGGACGGCATGGTGGTGTCCAACAACGCCTATTACCATTACCAGCTAAGCATTACCGACAAAGATGGCAATCAAATCATTGTTAAAGACAAGCTGCGGCCGGTGCTGGGCAAGGTTTATCCCAACGAGAACCGTACCACCATTAAAATTGGAGGCATTCTTTTTAGTACCGGCAAAGCCTATCTGACTGCGGAAATGTTTGACAAGGTCATTAAAAGCGCCTACCTCATCCTCGATGAACCCAATGCCGAGGTCTCCCTGGAGGGCCATACGGATTCCACCGGTTCCAGACGCACCAACATGCGCTTGTCCCTGGTTCGGGCCGAGTCCGTGCGGCGCTTTTTAGTGGACCAGCAGCATGTGCCTGATTATCAGCTCAGCATCAAAGGCTGGGGACCCACCCGGCCCGAGGCCAGTAATAAGACAGCCGCCGGCCGGAAAAAGAACCGGCGCACCGAGGTGATTATCCGCATGCCCCAGCAACCGTAGTTCTAAAGCTGTACTTTGAATTAATAAGTCAACTTTGGCAAATTTGCCAAAGGTAAGTTGCTAAAACAGAATCTGACTAAGGGGCTGCTTAAAAAGTCAGTGGCTTGGCCCATCCGGGTTGTGTTTCGCAAGGCACTCGCTCCGGAGGGGCTTAATGCCGGTCAACTCTTGTAAGGTTTTCAGCAGCCTGCTAATAAAGTGCAGCTGTAGAAGTAGGCTGCGGTGATTTAAACAACGCCTTGTGGAAGTCCGCTTCCGGCCGTCAAGTTTCCGGAAGCGGGCTTTTTTTGTCAAAGGCTGGCCCCCGGCCTCCAACCTGTGATAGAATACCCTCCCCAAAAACGGCGAAAAGGCGGACAACTTCCGTTTTGGCGCCAACACCAAGTTGTTGAAAGAGACTGATCATTATGAACCTTTATTTTAGATTGTTAAAATACGTGAAACCTTATACCATGCGCGCCATCGCGGCCCTCATCTGTCTGGCTTTGGTGGCCGGCCTGACCGCCTTTGGGTTGTATCTTCTGAAACCGGTGATCGACAAAATTCTAAGCAACCCCGACAAGGTTCAAGCTATGTTTTACCTGCGCCTTTTACCGGCTGCGGTACTGTTCACCTATTTGTTGAAGGGCCTGGCCACCTACGGCCAGGATTATTTGATCAACAACCTGGGCAACAGGATCATGATGGATATCCGCAACCAGCTCTTCCGCCACATTCTGGGAAGGGAACTCAGTTTTTTCCATAATCAGCGCAGCGGCATGCTCATGTCACGCATTACCTATGATGTGGCCATGATGCAGTCAGCGGTTTCCAATGTGCTGGGCCGGCTGGTGGGATCTTCATTAAACATTATTGGGCTCATTGGCCTGATCTTTTACCTCGATTGGAAACTGGCCATTATTTCCCTCTCCGTTTTTCCGGTGGCGGTTTATCCTATTGTCTATATCGGTAAAATCCTTAGAAAAATCTCCAAGGACGCCCAGGCCAAGATGGCGGACGTGACCACCGTGCTGCATGAAACCTTCAGCGGCATCCGGGTGGTCAAGGCCTTTGCCATGGAAAACCGTGAGATAGAACGTTTTCGCAAGGAGTTAAGCCGGCATTTTGACTTGATCATGCGCGCCCTGCGCAAGACGGCCATCTCCAGTCCGCTCATGGAATTTATCGGCGTCATCGGCATTAGTGTCATGATTGTCTGGTCGGGCAGCCAGGTCATTAAGGGACAATCCACGGTGGGCACGTTTTTTGCCTTTCTGACAGGCCTGTTTTCACTCTATCCCCAGGTGAAGAGCATTGCCGGCATTAACAACACCGTTCAGCAAGCCTTGGCTGCGGCCGTGCGCGTGTTTGAAGTTCTCGATGAACCGCCGCTGATCACCGACAGCCCCCAGGCCAAGCCCGTTACCACCTTGAAGCAAGGCATCGAATTCCAGGAGGTGGCTTTCGGGTATTCGCCGGACAAGCTGGTTCTGGAAGACATTAATCTTAAAGTCCATGCCGGTGAAATTGTGGCGATTGTGGGTCGTTCCGGCGCCGGGAAAACCACCTTGGTCGATTTGATTCCGCGGTTTGCCGATGTGACGGCGGGCCGCATTTTATTTGACCATAAGGATATCCGCACCCTGACCAAGGCCTCCCTGCGCCAAATGATCGGCCTGGTCACCCAGGAAACCGTGCTTTTCAACGATACCATCCGTAACAACATTGCCTACGGCAAGCCGGAGGCTACGGATGAGGAAATAACACAGGCGGCCAAAACAGCCAATGCCCATGAATTTATCATTCAAACCAGGAACAGTTATGATACCCTGATTGGCGAACGGGGGGTCAAACTTTCCGGTGGCCAGCGCCAACGCTTGGCCATTGCCAGGGCCGTGCTTAAAAATCCGCCGCTTCTGATCCTGGATGAAGCCACGTCGGCTTTGGATACGGAATCGGAACGTCTGATTCAGGATGCCTTGGAAAAACTGATGACTCATCGCACCACCTTTGTGATCGCCCATCGGCTTTCCACGGTTCAGCATGCCCATCAAATTGTTGTCATTGACAACGGCCGTATTGTGGAACGGGGCCGGCACCAGGCCTAGATGCGGCATGACGGTATTTACAAGAAATTGGTGCGCATGCAATTCGGCATGAAAAAAGCCAAAGCCGTCCCGCCGGCCGGCCGGTCCGGGACGGTTAAAAAGGTCACAGGCCGCACCAAACGGGCTTCAGCAAAAGTTGTTCGGCAAGTCAAGCCGGAAAAGTAAGGGAAAGGTCGTAAGCATGATCCCCAAACGTAAAGCCATTTTTCTGGACCGCGATGGAACCATTATTGAAGAGGCCAATTACCTGGCCGACCCGGATGGCGTGCGCCTGCTGGACGGCGCGGCCAAGGGCATTCAGATGTTAAAGGAAGCCGGGTATTTTATTGTGGTGACCACCAACCAGTCGGGCGTGGCCCGAGGCTATTTTTCCGAGGAAACGTTGCAGCAGGTAAACGAGCGCATGCGCGAACATCTGCGCGAAGAAGGCACGGATATTGACGCTCTCTACTATTGCCCTCATTATCTTGACGGTGAAGTGGAAGCCTACCGTATGGCCTGTGAATGCCGCAAGCCTCTGCCGGGCATGGTCCATCAAGCCCGGCAGGACCATGACCTTGACCTTTATCAAAGCTGGGTCATTGGCGACAAGGCCGCGGATATTCAATTCGGCCGGGCGGTGGACTGTAGAACCGTGCTGGTGCTGACCGGCTATGGTCAGAAGACCAAGGCTCAAGGATTTGTCCCTGACCAGAGGCCTACACTGGTGGTTAAAAATTTAAGTGCCGCGGCCGTGGCTATTCTGGCCAGCGCCGGCCGTCCCTAAGGGCATGACGTCTTCTTTTCGCCGCATCCTGGTATGCCGTAGCGATGCCCTGGGAGATGCCCTCATGACCGTGCCGCTTTTAGTGGCGCTGAAAAAAACTTTCCCCCGCGCGTCCGTCACCTTTTTGGTTTCCAATACCACTGCACCCCTTTTTCAGGGACAACCATTTTTTGACGAGCTTTGGACCTATGACCCCACAGGCCGTCATCAGGGCCGCCGGGGATTTAAACAGCTGGTGCGAACCCTGGGTGGAGCCGCTTTTGATGCAGCCTTAATGGTTTATCCGGAACGGCGTCTCAGTTGGGCCATGGTCCGGGCGGGTGTGCCCATGCGGGTGGGTACCGGCCGGCGCTGGTGGTCGTGGATGTATACCCGGCGGGTGCGGCACAGCCGCAAAGCGGTTGAAAAACATGAAGCTGATTATAATTTGGATTTGCTCAGAGCCCTGGGGTCAGCAGCTACACTGGAGTACCCCAGGCTGGAAGTAAGTGACGCCCATCTGGCTGAAGTCAAGACGCGGCTGCAAGCACTCGGGCATAACCGGAGCAAACCGCTAATTCTGGTTCATCCCGGAGGACGGGGATCATCGGCCAATTGGCAACCCCAATGTTATGCCGCCTTGCTGACCTGCCTGGCGGAAGACCTGACCTGTACGCTCGTACTCACGGGCACTGGAAAAGAGTTGGATCTGGCCCGAAAAATTGAAACCATGGCCAAGGCCTTGGCGCCAAGGCCCTGGAAAGGTCAACTCAAGGTGATGGACCCGGCCGTGGCGTTAAATCAACTGCCGGCCCTGATGGCAACAGGCGCCATGGTGATCTGCGGCAATACCGGACCCATGCATATTGCCGCAGCCGTGGGCACGCCGGTGACCGCTGTTTTCCCCCCCTCGGGCGTCACTGGTCCCAAACGTTGGGGCCCTCTCGCCAAGGAGGGCATGATTTTCACGGCTTCCGGAGATCCGCATGAGCGCTTCCGTCATGGCATTACATCGCAGCAGCTGGATCCCCGGCTGGTGGCGGATAAAGTACTGGCATGGTTTAAGAAACACCAAGGAGTATCCTCATGAATAAAGTTTGGCCCGCCGTGATCATCATGGCCTTGCTGACGGTGGGCTGTGCCACGGGCAGGACGGAATTTAAAGTCATTCGCCAGGACCCCCCCCAGGCGCCCAACCGCGCGGGGGAGCACCCACAGGACAGTACCGGGCCTGCTGAAGCCATGCCCCAAACCAAGGTCAAGGGCAAAAAAGACAACTTGCCCCCTCAGGAAGTGCGTCTCACCGTTCAGCCGGGAGATATGCTCAGCGCCCTGTGCCTGCGGGTGACGGGCAATGCCCGTACCTATCCCCGCGTGGCGCAGGCTAATGGCATTGCCAATCCTGATTTGATTTTTCCGGGACAGGTCATCGTGTTCAGCCAAGCGCCCCAAGGCGCAAATCCGGCCGAGGCCAAGACAGCGACACCGGCTCAGATAAAGCAGCCTGAGGCCAAGGGTGAACCACAGACCGCCCAAAGCAGCGTCGCTTATCCGCAGATCGGGCAAAAAGCTTTTGCACCGGGAGAGCGCCTGACCTTTGCCGTGGAATATTTCGGGATTGCCGCAGGCTATGCCACCATGAAGGTGGAGGAGGGGATGGACATTGAAAACCGGCCGACCTATCACCTGCTGGCCACGGCCCGGACCCACCCGGCTTTTGAATGGTTCTTCAAAGTGCGCGACCGCATCGAATCCTATATGGATAAGGAAGGGCTTTTTTCCTGGCGCTATGAAAAACATCTGCGCGAAGGCGGTTATAAAAACGATACCGTCTTAGAGTACCGGCAATTGGAAAAGAAGGTGCGCACCCAGGACGGCAAACGGGAAGTGGACGCCCCGGCCTGGACCCAGGATGTGTTGTCCGAATTTTATTATTTCCGGGCCCTGCCCTTGACGCCCGGGAAGACCATCACCATCCCCGTGCTGGCCGATGACCTGAAAAGCTATGACCTGATCGTCAAGGTCTTGGGCAAGGAGAAAATCACCGTGCCGGCCGGCACTTTCCAATGCCTCAAGGTGGAGCCTTTTTTGAAATTCGAGGGCCTTTTCAAGCACCAGGGCCAGCTGTATATCTGGGTGACCGATGACCAACGCAAAGTGCCGGTGCTGATCCGCAGTAAAATCATCATCGGGTCCATTGATATCGTGCTGCGTGATGCCGTGGTGGTGGATGTGGAATGATTAAGCCGGCCTAGGGCACAAAAAATCATAGCCAAAAAAACATAAATCCATATAATAGGGCCATCCTGAAACTTGCGGACTTCAGTGTCAGCAAGATAATCAGAGATCTATTGAAGCCGTAGGGGCACGGCGTGCCGTGCCCCTGCACGCGTGTACGAGCAACGGTAAGTTGGGACGTATTATATATACCCCTTATTGCAAAACAGCGTTTTATTCCGGCTTAGCTTGCCGAACACAACACTTAACCCGGGCTCATCGCCATGCACAAGGAGTTTGACATGAACCGTTTGGAAGAAATGGCACGACATGACCTTGCTGAAGGCATTGTCCTGCGCCAACAGGCAGCCGAACATTTTCCATGCTTATTGGAGCAAGCCGCACGCCTCATAGCCGAAGCCATTACAGCCGGCCATAAGCTTCTTATTTGCGGCAACGGCGGCTCGGCCGCGGATGCCCAGCATTATGCCACCGAGCTGGTAGCCCGCCTGTACCAAAGGGAACGGCCGGCCATGGCCGCCATCGCGCTGACCACCGATACCTCGGCCTTGACCGCGCTGGCCAATGACTATGGTTTTGAATATGTGTTTTCCAGGCAAGTGGAAGCCCTGGGCCGGCCCGGGGATGTACTGCTGGGCCTCAGCACTTCCGGTAATTCCGCCAATGTGCTCAACGCTATGGCTGCGGCCCGTGAGCGCAAAATGCAGGTCGTGGTCTTTACCGGTGAAGGCGGCCAAATGAACAACCTGGCCGATGTGTCCCTGGCGGTGGCTTCGCGCAACACCATGCGCATTCAGGAAATCCATCTGGCCCTGGGGCATGTGCTGTGCAAATTGATTGAAGAACTTGTCTTTCCCCGCATCGAAGGAGCCCAATCATGAGGAATGTCAAAGCAACCCGCCTGAAGCGCCTGGTGCAAGGCTTCGGCGGCCGTACCATCCTGGTGGTGGGCGATATCATGCTGGACCGTTATATCTGGGGCAAAGTGGAAAGGATTTCTCCGGAAGCGCCGATTCCGGTGGTGCATGTCCAGCGGGAATCGGATCTGGCCGGCGGGGCGGCCAATGTGGCCAACAACATCCGCGCCTTGGGCGGGCAAGTGCTCATGGCCGGCGTGATCGGCCAGGATGGACAGGGCAAGGAAATTGTCCGCTTGCTGCGCCATGAAAGGGTGGACACCAAATTAATCATGCAGGATGACGGCCGGCCCACCATTTCCAAGACCAGGGTGATCGCCCATTCCCAGCAGGTGGTGCGCATTGATCATGAAAATCCGCGGCCCATCAACGCCGACCTCGAAGAAGCGTTGCTGAAAAAAATTAAGACCATTATTCCCAAGGTGGATGCCATTATATTGTCCGATTATAACAAAGGTCTGCTGACGCCTTTGCTTTGTGCCGAAGTCATTGCGTTGGCCAAAAAATATCATAAGATTATCACCGGTGATCCCAAACCGGACAATATCGGCAACTTTAAAGGCCTGACCTTGATTTCACCCAATCAGACGGAAACGGAAAAGGCGTCCCGGATCAAGATTGTGGATCAACGGTCCCTGCGCGCCGCAGGCCAGCGTCTGCTGGAGCAGCTGGACTGCGAAGCGATCTTGGTGACCCGCGGGGAGGAAGGCATGGCCCTGTTCGAAAAGCAAGCCGGTTTTTCCGACATCCATACGGTGGCGCAGGAAGTCTATGATGTTTCCGGTGCCGGCGATACGGTGATTTCCACGCTGACCCTGGCCCTGGCCGGCGGGGCCAATTTTAAGGAAGCGGCCGTGGCCGCCAATTGCGCGGCCGGCATTACAGTGGGCGAGATTGGGGTGGCCACCACCAATCAAAAAGAACTCACCCAACGGATTGGAGAAGAACCTTGGAAGTCATCCTAAGCATTCCCCGCAATCCGAAATCCAAAATCATGCCCGCTGAAGAGGCAGCCCAAACGGTCAAACGCTGGAAAGAACAGGACAGGGTGCCGGTATTCACCAACGGATGTTTTGATATTTTGCATCAAGGCCATGCCACCTACCTTTATGAGGCCCGTCAACTGGGCGATGCCATGGTGGTGGGCATCAACAGCGATGCTTCGATTGCCAGGATCAAAGGCCCCAAGCGGCCGATTCTTAACCAGCAGGAAAGGGCCGAGCTGGTGGCGGCTTTGGAATGCGTGGACTTGGTGGTGATCTTTGACGAAGATGATCCGGGCGGGCTGATTGCCAGGGTGGAACCGCTCATTTTGGTTAAAGGCGCGGACTGGCTCAAGGAAAAAGTCATTGGCAAAGAGACCGTGGAAGCCCTGGGGGGAGAAGTGAAGACCATTCCCCTGGTGGAAGGCCGCAGCACATCCGCCATTATTGATCTCATCAAGCAACGCTACGGAAAAGAAGGGTAGTCCCGCAATGCACGTGATCGGCATTATTCCGGCGCGGTATGGCGCCACCCGGCTGCCGGGCAAACCGCTGGCTTTGATTAAGGGGCGGCCCCTGATTGAACACGTCTGGCGTCAGGCCCGGAAGGCCGGAAGCCTCAACCGTCTGATCGTGGCCACTGATGATGAACGGATCAAATCGGCAGTGGAAGCTTTTGGCGGAGAGGCTGTTTTAACGCCCGTGGAGTGCGTTTCCGGCACGGACCGCATTGCCAAGGTGGTGGAGCGCATCCCCTGTGATGTGGTGGTCAACATCCAGGGTGACGAACCGTTTCTCATTCCTCAATATCTGGACAAAGTGGTGTCGCCCTTTCAAGCGGACCGCCATTTGCTGATGGCCACGCTGGCGGCGCCCTTGCCCGCCAAGGATCTGCATAATCCCAACGCCGTCAAGGTCGTGACCGATCGTGAAGGCTATGCCCTTTACTTTTCCCGGGCGCCCATTCCTTTTCCCCGTGAAGATGATCAGGCGCGCAAGGCGGATCACGCCAAATTGCATTTAGGCATCTATGCCTACCACCGCAGCGTCCTGCTGCGCTTTGCCCAGATGCCGCGCACGCCTCTGGAACAAACGGAAAAGCTGGAGCAGTTGCGCGCCCTGGAACACGGCATCAGGATCAAAGTGGTGCCCGTGCGGCGGGCCACCCTTTCGGTGGACACACCCGAAGATCTCACCAGTGCCATGGAATTAATGGAGAAACGCCGCGGTTATACGTCCGGCGGTGCTTCCTCTTTATCCGAAGCCGGGTAACCTGTCTGTCGGTTCGTTTGCAGGGCCTCACGGAATGGGCATTAATTTACTCGTCTTTGGCCTCCTCCTCCGGATATTGCGGTGTTACCGGTTAAAACCGTAAAAAGATCCACCACCAAGGCACAAGTCATAAAGGAACACAAAGAAGAACCAAATCATATTTTCCTTGTCTTTCTTTGTGCTTTGGTGGTGGATCTTTTTTATTCCAGTCCTGCCGGTTTAGTCATGATGATAAGGCTCGTTTCTCAGAATGGTCATGGCGCGGTATAACTGTTCCACCACCACCAAACGGATAAGGTCATGGGCCATGGTCATTTTGGAAAAAGACAGACGTTTGGGCACTGCTGCGTAAACTTCAGGTGAAAAACCAAAGGGACCACCAATGACGAAAGTCAGGCAGGAGACGCTGCTGTTCATGCGGTGCTGCAGGAATTGGGCAAAGCTCCGGGACGTCATTGTTTCGCCTTTTTCATCGAGCAGGATGGCCTGCTGAGGGCGTGGGAGATGTTTTAATAATAATTGGCCTTCAACCTGTTTGCGCTGGCTGATGCCGGGCGAAGGCGGCAATTTGGGATCGGGCAGAAATTTGGTTTCAAAAGGCAAATAGCGCTTTATCCGGTCTTGATAGAGCGCGATTCCTTGCTTAATATAAGGCGCCGAGGTCAGGCCCAATCCCAGCAATTGTATCTTCATCCTGATCACATCCTTGTCCTTTTTATGGTCATTGGCAACTACTCGGGTCTCTCGCGTATCCAAGCCGGAAGCGCACCTTAAACCAATTTTCTTTTTCGGGCTAGGAACAGGGCACGAGACGCTCACAGCGCAGCAGATGCCTGAGGGCTGTGCGAAGCCTTTTGACAGCATGAGTGAGATCCTGAAGGTTGCTCTTCCCATGGCGCCCGGCCGGGTGCGTCAAAAGCCCGAAAAAGAAAATTGGTTCAAGGTGCGCCATCTGCGCCCAATATGTTCGAAATGACCTGAGTAGTTACGGTCATTGTATCATATCCGGTTGGGCCGAACACCGGGAGGT
>CAYVTN010000044.1:0-3934 GCA_964454395.1 uncultured bacterium
CAAAACGGACGATAACAGCTGCCCCATTAATAATAACGGTCAACTGCTTATTGGAATAATTTGTCTCTGCTACTGAATAGCCAGAAGTTGGAAGAGCTAAACGTGCCGTATTAAAGTTCAAGTCACCAGTCCCATATTTTTCATCTATATATAGATATTGTTGCATAATCATAAAGCGAAGTGTTTGAACCACATTAGGACGATTATGAGCGACAAAATACCGGAATAGTTCACTGATCTGAGCTTGATCAAATTGAGTATCATTAATTGTGATCGCTGTTAGCTTTCCTTGTGTATATGGATCTGCCTCTATTTGATAAGTGTTATTGTTGATAGTGAGGGCACATTTGGGGCGGCCCAGACCGTTTTCCTTTTTGGGCGGGAATTCCTGCAATAATTTTGATAATGCTCTTATGGTGCCGTCATCATCTTGAATAAAATAACCGGTTTCAAACAGATCCTTCACAAGTGCATGATGATCATCGGTGAGTTCCATTGATGTCGGACTGTATCCAGCTATAAGTTCCTCTGCCGAATAGATTTTTTTGGTGGCAACATCTATAATCTGTGCAACATCGCCTAGTAAAGCAAGTTTTAATTCATATCCCCGTCCTTTCAGTTCAAAAAATCTAGGATCCACTAGGCGCATTTGTCCATAGTTTGGAATTCGCGCTTTTAAATTTGGAGTCACTTCAATGCTTGTTCTTCCTGTATAATCAGCAGTGGTTACTTCGATTAAGTTAGCTTCCAGCAAGGCTTTCATCAAGTCCGCGGCAGACACACTACTTCTTGCAGAAGCAGTACTCTTTCCACCTTTGTTTTCCCCTTTTTCCCCGCCTCCGAATACTTTTTTTATCCAATTCATCAAATAACCCGTTGGTTTTGAATCTTTCTCAGCTTCAGACATCTTCACAGGTACATTACTATTGGAAATGCGTGCTAAATCCAGACCAAGCCATCGCATGGACAACCAAATCAACAACACGGCCATCACCGCTGTAATGATGATGGGCTGGCTCATGCCCGCAGCCAGGACCGTATCTATTAATGAAGATGACCGGATAAGAGCGCTGATGCCGTAAAGCAATAAAGAAGCCGCCAAAGTTGCCAGGGCTATTTTTCCAAACAGTTGTGACGAGAGAAGGCTTCTCACCGTGGAAAGCGAAGAAGTCGGCTGCTTCAATTCAGGTTGAACAGCCCTCCAGGCTTGATGACTTGGAATGACTGCCCAATAGGGCTTCTCGCTATCAATACCATGCTGCCTGATTAATCGATTGGTTAATCCATAATCATCCAAAGACCTGCCAAGCGAAATAAGAATCAGCACCTCATGCCCATTAATGTTTGGATCAATTAACAAGGTGCCTTTGGGAGGGTTGGGGAGCGTGGAGGCATCAACAAAGCGCCAATGTTCAATGTCATAGCGGCTGCCGATTTCGGCCATGGTGGACTCCACTGACTTCGGCTTAAAACGACTGGCCAAGGCGGCCAAGCTGGTGCCAAGGGCGGCGCGCAAATTCGCGAATTCCGGTTTTTCCATCATTTGATAACGGTTCATGACCGATAGAATGGTTTGATTTTTGGCCAGCATTTTTTCCAGCGGTGTTTGGCGGTTCCGGAGCAATTGAAAATAGGGATTGATCACATCCGTTCGGGTCATGCGAGGCTGGATGGAAAGGTAGGTGATGTTGCGTTTTTTTAATTCTTCCGTGACTTTTTCCGCATGAAATCCGCCATTGATCATCACCGCCAATTGCTGACCATGCTTGTCCATGGTTTTGACAAGATTGTCCACAAAGCAAACGCTGCGCTGATCAGCCAGCCGGTAGAATTTTTCGGCTTGGTTGAGGTAGTGATCGAGTTGGTAAAAATCACAATACCGGGCTTTGCTCTCCCAAGAGGAGAGGGTTCCGGCCATCAATTTCATAAAAGCTTTGGCCGTGTAGTGGTTGCGGTTTTTCCGGAAATCAGCCAGCTCTTCCTGCGTGGCTGAAATGTTGAGCAGTTTTTCAATAATATCCAGGCGGTGCCAGTACTGATCCAGCGCCTTTTGCTGATCATCAGTATACAGCGCTTCACGTATGGCTTGGTCAAGTGAATCGATCTCCTGAAATAAGTGCTGCACCTCTGTTGCCGGCGTATAAACCGCCTGGTTTATTTTAAGAAATGATTTCAGTTGGGTATAAGACGCTACTGGAAGACCTGCTTTTTTGGCTGTTTTTATCAGATAATGGCCATACGCCGGCAGTCCCAACCGGCCTTGACGGTAATCTTGCCGCTTTTTATCATAGGCCAGCAGCGGCTTATTATAGAGGCGGCTTTTTAATTCATTTAATGCATCTCTTAAATCAGCCACCAGGCCCTGGGGTTCGGCGTTCAAGAAGCCCTGCACTGTCGTGAGGCTTTCATCATACAGTTGTTGCGACTCAATGCCTTCCAGGATTAACGGTTTGGGTGAGACAGCGGCCATGTAATCCGCGCCTGTAAGTTTCCCTTGTTTGACCAGATCATCACTTACCGTTTGCCTGGCGGCCGCAAGGGGAAAATCACGGATCAACCCAGGGTCCACATGACCGCTGGCGCCTTCAACCGTGACCAATTTAAGGCCTTGCTCCTGCATTAAACGGCCGATAATCCGTGCGATATTTTTCTGCACTTCATAATTGCAGTGTAAGTCCTGGATACAGACCACGGTTTTGCCTGAACCTTGAAATTGATCATGAATGGTAGCCAGGTTCTTGGGGATGGTTAATAACTTCCCAAGATAGTGTACACCCGACACGGAAGGGGCCATGTAATTGCCGGGTTCAAAAGCCCAACTGATAATGGGCAGGATAAAGCTGATCATGATTAAAATCGTGACTGCTTTTATCCAATGAATTCTGCCGGACCGATTAAGATGGGATGAAGCAATCATATAAAAGCTCCTTTTTAATTATAAGAAAGGCGGGAAAGAATATTGGAATTAAGTATACCGGAGATTAATACTTTATTAAATCCAAACCCCCTAAAAAATATGCTTTTTCTTTTGTTTCAAAGGCGTTTGTTTCATTTTGAGAAGATATTCTTTTAATTATTTTTGGGATTGCCAGGCAGGTGAGTGCCGGCCACCCAAGGCGGGGTGTAACACCATGGTGGTCTTTTGCAAATTTGGCCATATCTCAATGGATATTAACTTCTGACCTTAAGAGCGTTCTCATAAACCTTGATGGTTTTTTGAGCGGCCGATTCCCAGGAAAATTTCTTGGCTTGCAGATAACCGGCAATGGCCAGACGGTGGGCTTCATTGGAGTCGACCAGCATTTCCAACAGGGCGCCGGCCATGTTTTGCGGATCATCGGGATCAGCATAACGCACGGCATCGCTGGCCACTTCCGGAATGGAACCGGCCCGGGTGGTCATGACCGGCACGCCCAGGCTGAAGGCTTGCAGCAGCGGAAACCCAAACCCTTCGGCTTTGGAAGGATAAGCAAAAGCCGCAGCGGCCTGAATCACGGCGCTGACCGTTTCCTCCGGCAGATAACCCAGCAGATGCACCCTATCGCCCAGATTGAGCTGGCTGATCAGGCCGGGAATAATGGTTTCCCGGGACCGTTCAAACCCCAGCAAGACCAATGATTCCGCAGCCGCCCGGGGCAGACGGGCAAAGGCCCGGACCAAATTGGCAATATTTTTACGGGCATCAATGGCGCCAAAGGCCGCCACGTAAGGTTTGGCCAATTGGAGATTGTTCAAGATCCGGTTCAAAGTGGCTTCAGGCTGGGGATTGCTGATCGCCGGCGGCCCGCTGGGAATCACGGTCATTTTGGATTTGGGCAATTTCAGTTTTAGATGCAACTCCAGCGCGGAAGCCTGTGATACGGTTATGATATGCTTGGCATTTCTGGCCGCGGCCGGCACGTTCCATTTGTAATACCAATGGCCAAACAGGGAA
>CAYVTN010000044.1:3944-12457 GCA_964454395.1 uncultured bacterium
CGTTCCTGCTTCACTGAACGCACGCATGAATATGGCATCATGGATGGTAATGACCAGAGGAATCTTGCAATGTCGGGGCGCGCTGTTGGCCACACAATGCAACAGGTCTGTCCGCGACTGCTGGGCCAATTTGGGCAGCACCTTTTGCTCCCAGGCCGGGATCGTGTCTCCATCCCCCCAAATCCGTTGCAGGCGGACCAGGTCCTTCCAAGGATCGTCCCCCAATTTTTGGTCAAGCGCCACCATCAACTCAAAAGGCGTACCGATATTCAGCAACGCTTGCACCAGCTTTTTAACATAGATGCCCATGCCCCGCGGCCGGACTTGCGCAGGGCGTCCGTCGATTAAAATACGCATGGACTTAAATTCCTCCGGAAGTGGTGATCGGTTGTCATGATCATTAATTTACCACAGTTTTTTAAAAATCCTAATATGTTGTTTGGCAATGGCTTCCCAGCCAAACTGATGGGCCAAAGCCCTGGCGCCTTCGCCCAATCGTTGACGCAGGGGTTGATCATGCATCAACCGTTCAATGGCTTCTTTCAAGGCCTGCGGGTTGCGGGGCGGCACAAGCAGCATGTTTTGCTCATGATGGAACCAAGCCTGATCATCCTCCCCGGGGATGGTGGTGATAATGGGCAGCCCTTGGTTCAGACAGGCCATGAGCGTGCTCCGTTTCATGGATACACCGTCTTCGAAAGGCAGTACCGCCAGATCCGCGCTGGCCAGCAACCCGGCCACTTCCTGTGCCGGACGGTTGGCCAGGATAATGGTTCTTTGCATAAGGCTGGTCTGTTCCAGCCGGGTTAGCACTTTTTTTTGGTAAGCATGGCCGGCGTTGAGTTCGCTCACCAGGAGCAGCCGGAGCGGCAGATAAGGCAAGGCGGCCAAACTTTCCACCAAAGACAGCAGCCCCTTGGGGGCGTTGGCCATGCCAAAGAAGACCACAATTTTTTCCTGTGGAGCGATGCCCCATTGCCGGCGAAGACGCATACGCTCCCGGCCGGACGCCATGGGGATACTGGAGCCAATGGGAATGGTCGTCATGGGCAAGGTCCAGGTCAGGCGGCCGGGCACATAGGCCCGGTCCTGGGAATCGACCAATATTAAATGGGATGCAGCCTGGTAAAGCCAGCGAAGCCTGAGCCTGGTCCACGGTTTAAAGTAACGCAGTTCATGCAGCGTGGCCACCAGCGGCAGGCTGGGAAACTGTTTTTTGATCGCGCGCGGCAGGACATTGACCGCCAGTGAGCGGCCATAAGCAGCGGTGGGCCATTGCATCAGCACCAGGTCCGGGCTCAGACTGCGCAATTGTTCAAGGATGATTTTAATACTGCCCCAATGCCAGCTTGCCACCACATTGAGCACATCCACCTTACCCAAGGCCGGTTGGGCGGCAACGGACGTCAGCACGCTGACCTCCACCCCCTGCCGGGCCAAATGGTCGGCGAGCGTGGCGGTGTAATCCCCCACCCCGCAGCGCATGGGTGGATAAGTGCCGGTAATGATGGCCACTTTTTTCTTTTCAGCCCCCGAGCCTTTGCCCTTTGCCATGGTTGTCGAATGCACTCCTTTGTTTTGACCCAAAGATTTTTTTCAGCCATAGGATCGTTAGGTTATTGGAAAACGCCCAGTACGCGGCGGTAAATGGCCAAGTGTTCCTGAGCCAAAATGCCCCAATGATGCCGGCCCACCCACTGCCCTGCAGCCTCCTGCAATTGGCTGCGCTTGTCCGGCCGCACCAGCAATTCCATCACCACCCGGTTTAAGGCTTGGGCCCGGCCGGTTTCAAAGACAGCCAAACAGGGCACTTCCCGGTTGATGGCTAAAAAATTGTCCAGCGAAGACGTTACGCAGGCTTTGCGGTGACTCATGGCCAGGGACAAGGCATAAGAAGAGGTGGCAGCCGTATAGGGAAACAAACAGAGATCGGCATGCTCTATCAGGGCATGCAGCCGGGCGGCCGGCAGGTAGCCGGTAAGCACACATCGTGCGCCCAAGGTCCGGGCCTGCTTTGACACTTGCCGGGCATAAGCCCGCTCCGTGCGATGGCTGCCCGCTGCACCGACAATTACCAGCACCACATCGTCAGGCAGGCCGGCCATGGCTTCCATGGCCAGCACATGCCCCTTGGAAGGCATTAAAAAACCGTAAAGCACCAGCACCCGTTTGCCGGCCAATCCCAATTGTTGGATGATGGCGGACTCCCCAGCCAAAGGTGGCTCCAGGTCCACTCCTTGGGGGTAATAAAAAATACGGTCCTGCTTGAGCCCCTGTTCTTGTAAATATGCTTTAAATCCGGGGTGATGAACTATCAAAGCATCAGCGGCCTGAAACTGTCCGGATTGCAAATACCTGGTCCATCCCATCATATCCAGACACCGCTGTTTAAAGACGCGGGCCGTTTTTTTCCACCATGGCCCGCCCTGGAAAGGCTGCAACCAAGTGTGCGCGGTCATGACCAGTGGTTTGCGCAGCGCTGAGCTCAAGGCGCGCCACTTGTTCCGGCCCGGTCCCAGCCCTCCGAAAAAAGCATATTCATGCTGCACATGCACCAGGTCGGCACTGTTGGCTGCTGTGGCCACGGCCCGGTAAAAACGGCGGTCACCGCCGTTTTTTTTCAGATTGACCACCTCGACTCTGATCTCATTCTCCAAGGCAGGCACCAGGGCATGGGCGTAATCGGCAATCCCACAGGGGTCTTCCCAGGTGGTTACCATGGCAACGGTAAAAGCTGGAGATTTGCTCATGGCCGTTCCTGCCGGACCTTGAGGCCCAGGGCCAAAGCAATGAGAGCGCCGTATTGTCCCCGCTTTTGAGGCCTGCTCATCAGCAGGCACCAAAGCCAGCCCAGCATTCCAAACAGCAGCAACCAGCCGTGGTAAAGGAGCTGTTGCCAGGGCGTGAAATATTTCCGGCAATAAAGGTCCTGGCTGATATAAAAGGCAAGGTCGCTTTGTTTTTTGACCTGGTTCATGCTGTGCCCCCACTGGTGCACCACTTTGGCTTCAGGCCAATACAACACCTGGGCGCCTGTTTGGGCCAGGCGGTGGAACCAATCAATTTCTTCGAAATAAAGAAAGAAACGTTCGTCCAATAATCCCACTGATTTGAAGACATCGGCTCTGGCTAAAAAACAGGCGCCTGAAAGTTCCTTCACTGCTGCCGGACGGGTAAAATCGGTTCTGCCGAAAATCGCTTTCACCATCCAGGTCGAGTTATTCAGCCAGTCAGGAAGAAACCATGGCAGCACCATGGTCGCCAGCCCGGGCAAACGCCGGCCTGAAGGCTGAACCGTGCCGTTGTCATGCAGCAGTTGGGGACCAACAGCAGCCGTCTCTTCCCGGCCGGACAAGGCCTGAAGCAATTCCTGCAGCGCGCCTGCCTGCAGCCAGGCATCAGGATTAAGAATGAGAAGGTAGTCCCCCCGGCTCTGTTGCAGCCCCTGATTGACTGCTGCCGCAAAGCCTCGGTTTTCCTGGTTTGCAATTAAGGTCACGGTCAACGGCTGGGCCTGGATCTTTTCAAGGGTATGGTCCTGCGACCCATTGTCAACCACAATGATTTGCCCAACCAGGCCTTGGCGGGTCCGCCCGATGCTTTCCAAACAGGGACCGATGGTCTTCTCATTATTCCAGGTAACAATGACGATGGTGACGACCTTCTCAAGGCTGTTCATTTTTTGGATTGGAACTCCCATGTTTTTAACCCTGCCAGCCAACACCATCCCAGGGCCAAACGATTGAGCCACCGTCCGCTCCGGCCGGAATAGTTGGTGATTTTTCCGGACATGTAGCGGATGATTTCACGGTCGGGCACCCGTCTCCAGGCCTGGACAGCGGCTCTTTTTTGTCTGATCAGGGTCCGGTGCTTATGCACCCAAGTCCGGGCCTGCCTCAGAGGCGCGGCCGAACGATGTTTGCTGATGTCGGCCCAGCGCTCCACCAAACCGGCCAGCATTAGCAAGGGCCAAATTTTGCATCGGCTGGCCCTGGAAAAAAAAGTGAGCCAATTTAAACGGCGGTTGCGTTCCATTAAGAATCGATTGGTCTCACCCCTGGCCTTAAGGGTGGCTTCCCCCTTATGCTGCACGGTCACCTCCGGTACCTGTAGGATCCCCAGGCCCATCAACCGGCCTTTCCATGATAAAAAGACATCTTCATGAAAAAATTGATAGTCCTCATCAAAAGGCAGACCCAGCCGGCTGCGGTCGAAAAGCACGGCACACCCGCTGATGCCAAAAACCAGCGCCCGATCTTCAAAGACGTTCTGGATCATGGTCCCGGTCAGACTCAGGGTGCCGTTTTTGGGATAACGGTCCATGTCCATGTTTAGATTATGAATGGCCGGACCCAGCACAGCAACCTGAGGGCGGGCCAAAGCCTGCTGTATCAGGATCGACACCGTAACAGCAGGCAACTGAATGTCATTGTTGAGCAAAAAAATCCAGTCATACTGCGCGGTGGCCACAGCGGCATTATTGGCGCCGGCAAACCCTTTGTTCTCCTGCAAGGCCAACACCCGCACCTGAGGATAATGCGCCGCGATCTGTGCCGCCGAATCATCAGTGGAGGCGTCATCCACCACCATGATTTCCAGGGGCTGATAATCCTGGGCCAACACCGTGGGCAGCGCCTGCTGCAACAGCGCCCAGCCATTGTAATTGGAAATAATCACCGATACGCCCGGTGTGGTCGTAGCCATCGTTACCATCCTACAACGTTGTTCTTTAGAAATCCAATTCTGCCCGGTTTCACGGACACAAGGTGACGCCGTCCCTGCGTTTTTATTCAGTGACTTTGATGCTGCCTTGAGAAGTGGGCTTGACAATGCGTCCGAATAATTCCCTGTCAATCTCATCAAACCCGCCCAGTAACCATAAGGCGCTGCCATAAATCAATGCCCCCAAAATAATTTGGAAACCCAGATCCCAGGGGTTGATAAAATAAAGTCCCCCGACCATCAGCAGTCCGGCCAGGGCCGGTTTTAGAAAATATCGGATCAAGTTAAAATTCAAAGCCAGCGGCTTGGCCAGAACCATGACATACAAGACAATGTTGATGATTTCCGAAACCAGGGTGACCCAGGCTGCACCCAAAGCCCCATAGCGGGGAATGAATACCGCGTTGAGGACAATATTAAACACCATCATCACCAAAGTAAACACCGTAACCAGCCGTTGCCTTTCCATAACGATCAGGTAAGGCACGCTCACGGCATTGATGGCAATAATCAAAAGCGACCACACCAGCACCAAAAGAAGCTGCACGCTCGGCATATAGGCCGCTCCATAAAGCACATAAGTTAATTTGGGCCCCACCATGGTCACACCCAAGGCCATGGGCAGCGCCATGATCCACATATACTTGAGAGAACGGCGGTAGATCAATAAAAAGCGCTGCCGATTGCCCTGAAAGCTTGAGGCAATGACCGGAAAAATGGCGCCGCCATAATAAGCCGGAAAGATCAATGTGAATTCCAACAGGCGATAGGCTGCGTTGTAAAGACCCACTTCGGTTTGGTTTTTCATGGCGCCCAGCATGACGGTGTCCACGCGAAAATAAATCACCGAAAATAAATTGGCAAGGGCAAGCGGGTAGGCTTTTTTAAGCAGGTTTTTGGTAAAAGCCCAATCCAGTCTGAAGGCCGGCCGGACAAAATGACGAAGCATGATGAAGATAATGAGAAATTGCAGTATGGAGACCATCGAATGGATCCAGAGCAATACCTCCACGCCGGCGCCGCCGGCCAGGGCGCCCAGGGAGGTGGTGATGCGCAGGGTGGTGGCCACCACCGCAATGGCGGCCGGGATCTCCATGCGTTGATGGGCATAGAAAAGGGCGCTGCAACTGTCCACGGCACTGTTGAAAAACAAGGACAAGGCCACAATGGCACTGAGGCGCACCATGAGCACAGGCTGTCCCAGCATCCAGACCGTGCCGATCAATCCCAGGGCTGCGATCAGGGCAAGCCCAACGCGCACCAGCAACACCTGGCCCAAATAAACCGATTCGCGGCTGCTGTCTTGGGCCACATCGCGGGTGGTAATGGTGCCCAGGCCAAAATCGGTGACAATATAAAAAATGGCATACAGGGAAAGCACATAGGCATAAGTACCAAACCCGCTGGTCCCCAATTGCCTGGCCGCGTAGATCACCAATAAGACGCCCAGCAATTTGTTGATCACGCCGGCAACCAGCTGGACTAAAGAGTTTTTTGCAATTTTGGCGGTTGGATTGAATTCAGCCATGATGCTCTCTTTCTAATCATTAAACCGGCCTTTCCGGAAAGCCCCGAAACATTGACCACTTTACCCGAAATAGCCTTTTCATACAAGCAGGCGCAGCTCATAAAGTGCCTCTTTGTCGGCCGCTGCAATCCCCGCTGGTTTTGAGACCGGCCGCAAAAATCCTCGGTTTGATTTCATCGAGCCTGTAAACTTTGACCGTCCCGTTGCTAAAAAGCACTTTTCCATACCGGGCCAGAAAAGCTTTCATGAGTATTTTGGCGTGGGGGAAGTAATAATCATCAGCGTAGAGATCTTCACGATACAGCACCCAGGCAATCCGGTGATGGCGCAGGGCCCTGTCCAGGGCGGTTACGGATTTCAATGTTCTGAAATCAATGACTTTTTGCATCAGGGGATCGCCCCAAAGATAAGGTTTGTCCAAATAAAATCCGCGGTTTTCACCAAAGAGCAACACTTTTTCCCCGGGCTGCACGGCCCCATTCAGAAAGCGGCAGGCTTGAAAGTGCTTCAGGGCCCGGCTGCAGTAAGCCGAAGGACTTACCCTTCCGAACAGAACTTTTAGTTGAAGCGGTGTATCCCAATGCACCGGAGGATGAAAGGCCGCCAATCCGGCGGCCAGTAAATACACGGGCAGGCGCTTCCACCCTCTGGTGGCGCGCCAAAGGCTGGACAAGCCTGCCATGGTGAATACAGCCCAGAGAGGCAACAGGGGTAACAAGAACCGAAATTGGGGCGAACTAAAGAACCAAAACACCAGGTAGGCCGTCACCAGGGCAACCATGGCTGCAACCCAAAAACGCTGGCCCTGGACGGCTTTTGCTTTTGGCTGACCAAGGCGCACCATTAATGCCCCCAAACCAATCAGCATGCTGGCCAACAAAGGCCAGCGAAAAGCTTTTGTCCCGATGCTGAACGCCGGAGCATGGGCCACCAGATCATAAGGCAGACGCCACAGCCCCGGCCAGCCGTGTACCCAGCCGGCATAGTGATGATGCAGAACCATCACGGCCCGGTCCATGGCTTGGTCCCAGAAAGGACCGCCAAACAATCCAAAAGCCAGGGGCCATACGGGATTGCCTGTAAACAGGATATTGCGGAGCAAATAAGGCGTGATTGGCAAAGCGCCCAGGACTCCCCAGCCGATGAGTTTCAATCCGGTTTTGGCCCAAGCCGGGCGACCGGCGCTGGTCATCAAGGTCACGGCCACTGCCAACCACCCCAGGGTCAGGATGATCAAGCCATGCCATTTACCAGCTGCGGTCATGCCAAAGAAGAACAGTGCCAAAGCAGGCCATAAGCCCGCGTCCTTTTGAGTTTTCATGTTGAGCAGGGCGATAAGCCCCAGCAACACGTAAAAGGTTAAGCCCAGTTCAATAAAAGTCGTGCCCGATTCAAGATGAACAATATATTGAATATAAAACAACAAGCCCGCCCCAACAACCCAGGGCCGGGCCAAGGTAAGCTTGCGGGCCAAGGTGAAAACAGCCAAGGCGCAAAGCACTCCCAATTCAAGGTTGACCACTTTGGCGGCTTGGCCTCCAGGACTGAACAGGCCCAAAGCAAACAACATGTCCATGGACTGGGGAAAAAGATTATGAAAAATATCAGGGCGAAAAACAAAGCCGCCATGGTGGAGATAAATTTTGAGCAGGGCCAAATGATAGGCCAGGCCGTCCCAATCCGTGGAGGGCATCAAGGCCGGCAGCAAATTGAGCAAGGCCGCAGCCAATCCCAAGGCAGCCATCCACCAGAACCCCCTGTCCCGCGCGGTTGCCCTTTCCAGAAAAGCCCCCAACCGTTGCCGTTCCTGCCAGGTCACAATCAAACCGGCCGCCAGCCAAAGGCTGAACAAAATCATTAAGTTGGGCAAGGAAAACTGCCGGATGGCCATTAAGCCAAAGATGGCATAGGACAAAAGGGCCAGACCCAAACCCATGCCGATCAACAAGGTCTCAAGATTAAAGCCGCGTTTGTTCCAAAAAAAGCCCAGCAAATACCATCCGATCATGGCCGCCGATATCATGATGGCTTCAACAGCTATAAGGGTGATAATTGAGGTTGGAAGATACATGCCGTTGGTCCTTGTCATGCTGGATACTGCCTTCAGGCAACTATACCGCGATCTTAAAAGAAAAGTAACTACTCAGGTCATTCCGAACATATTGAGCGTAGATAGCGCACCTTGGATACGCAAGAGACCTGAGTAGTTAGTTCTTGTTGCGGAAAGTCGATTTTTTATACAAGACAGTGTGTGTAGGGGCAC